>NZ_JADEXF010000427.1 GCF_015207245.1 Nostoc cf. edaphicum LEGE 07299 | reverse complement strand
GTTAAGATTTTTGGCAATAGTGTACTGATTACGAAACGACAAAAGTTCGCTGAAACTCGGATAAGGATTTTTCAGTAGTTTAATCACTACTCTTAATGAGTCAGTTTCTCGATATCCTCGATAAACCAGCGTTCTAGAACCATTGTAGAGTTCTTCGCTAACCTTGTATCCGGGAATATTGACAAGAGTGCTAACCATACTGCTAAATCTTTAAGACTTCCAGATTTAGTGTTCCCAGAATATATAAAGTTATTTATAAAGAAGAGCAAAAATTTACGCTGGAATTTCAATGAGAAACTCTGTACCTTCACCTAGAACTGAGTTAAAACTCAGTTTTCCGCCGTGGGTTTCTTCAACTATTTGACGAGCGATCGCGAGTCCCAATCCTGTACCTTTACCAACAGATTTTGTAGTAAATAAATGGTCAAATACTTTTAATTTTATTTGTTCATTCATTCCCTTACCATTATCTTTAATTGTAATAATTATTTTTTGCTGACTTTCACTAATTTTAGTAATAATTGTGATGCACTTGGGATTATTTTTCATCTCTTCAAAACTGCGTCCAATATTTGACTCTTCCAAAGCATCAATAGCATTTGCTAGAATATTCATAAATACCTGATTCAACTGTCCAGCATAGCATTCTACTAATGGTAGCTGACCATATTCTTTGATAACTTGAATTTCTGGGTGAGTTTCTGAAGCTTTGAGACGATGTTTAAGAATTAAGATAGTACTGTCGATGCCATCATGAATGTTGCAAGCAATAGGGCGATCGCTATCAGCACGAGAGAAGGTTCGTAAGGAAGTACTAATATCCCGAATTCGCTTCACACCTTCTTGCATAGAACCCACTAACTTCGGTAAGTCTTCGCGGATATAATCGAGGTCAATTGCTTCGATTTCGTCTTTAATTATTCCACTGGGATGAGAATATTCCTGTTGATACAAATCAATTAAGCCAAATATATCCTTGATATAATCTAAGGCAGGTTGAATATTGCCGCCCAGGAAGCCAACAGGGTTATTAATTTCATGTGCCACCCCCGCTACAAGGTTTCCCAGCGCCGACATTTTTTCACTTTGCACCAATTCACTTGGGTGCCTTGAAGTTCTGCTAGTGCTTCTTCTAAATTTTGTTTTTGTTGTTTGAGTTCTTCTTGTGCCAGTTGACGTTCGGTAATGTCTTCTGCCACGAATAAAATGCCAAACACATTTCCCTTGGCATCGCGTAAAGGCATCTTGCTCGTATCCAACCAAATTTGCTGACCATCCGCCCGTTGCCATTGTTCAGTTATGTGGAGTTCTGCTTGACCAGACTCCATGATGCGGCGATCGCACACACGATACCAATCGGATTGTTCTTTGTTTATCAGTAAGTCATAATCATTTTTACCCACAATTTCATCTGGTGAACTTAAGTTTAGTACATTAGCCAAACTTTGATTACAGCCCAAATAAACTGAATTGATATCTTTCCAGCCTACCCAGTGGGGAATAGTATCAAATACTAAGCGCATCAATTGTTGAGTTTGCTTGAGAGTTTCAATCGATGCAAATAGTTCCTGAGTTCGTTCAGTAACTCGTTGCTCTAGTTGCTCAGTAAGTTTTTGCAGTTCTGTATTTCTGGCTTCAAGAGACTGGCTCAATTGGTTAAGCTTTAAGTGAGTTCGCACTCGTGCTAAAACTTCACCTTGTTGAAACGGTTTGGTGATGTAGTCAATGGCTCCTAATTCAAAGCCTGTGACTTTATTCACCGATTCAGAAAGGGCGGTGATAAAGATAATCGGAATATTTCGGGTTTTCAGATTGGCTTTGATGTGCTGACAAGTTTCAAAGCCATTCATCCCCGACATCATCACATCCAGTAAAATCAAGGACACTGGAGTATGTTCCAATTGCTGTAGCGCACTTTCACCACTGGTGGCGATCGCAACTTCAAAACCAGCTTGGGCTAAGGTGTCTGAAAGCACCTTTAAGTTATTTGGCACATCATCGACAATCAGGATAATGCCATTGTCAAAGACGTTGGTAACAGGATTGTTAAATGTAATGGAATTACTAGAGAATGCTGTCATAGCAAAGATGGGGATTGGGATTACAAGAATTCTTTTCTAGTGTCATAGTGGTCAGTTACCTTCGATTAGTGAAGATACTGTTCAATGAATGCTCGGATTTTTTCAGTCTGGAAATTATCTGCATACTCACGTATCGCTTTAACAAATGGTTGGTATCGCTCATCTGTTTTTTCCAAAATTTTTAGCTGTTGCTCAATGGCCATCAAGCGTCCCTGCAACGTCAATGTGTGCAACTGCGACAAAACCACCTCGGTTGGGGGAACAATGTCATCTGGGGTGGATGAAGATATTGCCTCTGAGTTGGCTGTCATTGCCTCCACAGCAGTGGAGTTTTGGTCATAAATCCATTTCAGATTCAGGTATTTTTCCAACAACTTCAGCAGCGCTGGGGCTTCTACAGGCTTGGGTAAAAACGCATCGGCTCCAGCTGCGATACTCTCATTTTGGTTACTTTCAAATACACTAGCTGAAGAGGCGATCGCTGGAACATTCTGCAACTCAGGAATCTGTCGCAACTGTCGCAGCATCTCGCAACCATCCATTTCTGGCATCATCAAGTCTGTAATAATCAGGTCAGGATGAATCTCCTTGGCCTTGTCCAATCCTTCTCGACCATTGCTGACATCAATCACTGCAAAACCCAAAGGTTCCAGTAGACTAACTAAAACCGAGCGATTCTCCCAGCGGTCATCGACTACCAGCACTTGGCGCTTACTGCCTTCAAATCCGACAATCTTGCCTTGCTTAGTTGTTCGCAGACTTACTGCCCATTCTTGAGCTTCGGGAAGTTCCACCTCAAACCAGAAGATGCGGAGAGTTCTCCAAGTTCATCGGTGCGATTGCTCGGTAGAATCGCATTCCAATTCCCCGTTTCTAATTGCTTGGCGGCGCTATTGAGTTGTAAAATTGGTAGCACTACCAGCGATCGCGATAGCCAACCCACTAAAAATACAGTCAATAACAACACAGCCAAAAAAGTTACTAGAGCAAATCCGGCAGCCCTAATTTCTTGGCGCACTACAGAACTTGCGTCTAATTCAACCACCAAGAATCCATTTATCCAACCCTGGAGATTGGTAATTGGGGCATAACCGTAAAGAATGGTTTCGCCATTTGCAGTTTTGTGAAATTCCTGCTCAACAAGGGGTGCATTGTGGGCAACGGCTGCATACAAAGCATCTAAAGACTTTGTGTAATCCATGCCAATCAATACAGTTTTGTCTCGGTCGGCAGGATCATAGTTTAAGACATAGATAAACTTTTTATTTGATTGCTGGCGTACCGTATAAATACGCTTAATATCTTTACTGGTTGCTTGAATAGCTACAAGTCTATCTTAATTAATTTTATAAAAGGCTGAGGTGCGTAGGCGCAGCCCGTCGTAGACATCGCTTCGCTGGAGAACCAATCCATGATAATCGCTGTCGATTTGTGGAACTGCCAGACTAACAATCGCCAAAAGCTGATTACGGATTGCCTGCCGTTGACTAGAATACAATTGCCAGTACATTCCCGAAGCAATTGTCCCTGCCATCACCACGATTAGCACTGAATAAGAAGCAATAATTTTTGTGCTGAGGTTCCAATTTCGCACTGTGTGGCTCCTTTTACAGCCCCAAACTACTGAGATGGACAATGCATTGTTAGTCACTTTCAATGTTATTTTTGCCCAATTATTTCTAAGATGCCCACTTCACCTGTCAAATGAACAGTTGGACTAAGGATTAGAGATTTCTTTCGCTGTCGTATTTATGGGGTTTAGCCCAAGGGTGGCGCGGTAAGCGGCGCGTTGAGACTCCAGCCCTACTTTGTTAGTAATCTGTTCCCATTTTTGTTCAATCTGCTGCATTGCCTGCTCGGTTGTAATTTTGTTCCCTAAGAACTTAGATACAACGTCATCAAGAACTTCAAATTGATATTGTTGATTATGGGGAATGGTCAAACTCAAAACCATATTGGGACTATTCAAGCTGATGCCAAGCGCTGCGAGATAGTTGTTGGCTGCTTCAGACGACATCCCAGATTTAATCCAGGGATCTGAGTTTTTAAATTGCGAAATTCGGTAGGGGTTGAAGCCCGTTGCCCCAATCGTCACATCCACGTTAGCCTGAGCAGGCTGACTCATGTAAGAGAAAAACGCGTATGCCGCATCCTTCACTTTTGGTGCAGCCTTGGCATAAATTACACTTGTCCAACCGATATTGGCGGCGTAGGGTGCGTGATTGACATTATCAATGGCGTAAGGACAGGTAAACTTATCGCAGGCAACCAATTTATTAGTCTTGCGATCAAGTACTTGAGTACTGCCTGGAGTGACCACAGCCCCTACTTTATCCATTACTTTAGACACGGATCGATCGATGGCTAAGGGCCCATCCTGAGTAATTATGTTAATTGTTACACCGTCAAAGCGTTGTCCAGTCGGGTTGATCTGGGTGGGTTGAGGAGATGAAGCTGTTTGAGAATTGGGCGGGGAAAAACTGCAACCTGGAACCC
>NZ_JADEXF010000426.1 GCF_015207245.1 Nostoc cf. edaphicum LEGE 07299 | reverse complement strand
GTCCTGTGCATCCAGTCCGCCGTGGAATTACGATTGTCCCTAGCGGCGGTGTAAAAATGGTTGTTACGAAAAAAGCAAAACTCAAAAGACAAACAATACTTTCTACTTAATTACTGAATCCTCCAATTTGCATATATCGAAATATAGATCAGCTCCTTAGCATCCAGCCTTTACAGTAAATGTAAGAGAAAATTTAGGAGCTTACTCATTCATGCCTGATGAGCATCGGTTGGAGGAACAATTTTTATCCCAAGAAGCTGAAAGAAGAGTATCTGAAAAGCTAGATGAAGCAGAAAAAATCGAAATAGATGTACAAACCGATCTGTTTAAAATAGTTCAGGGACAGGCGGATGGAGTTTCGGTAGCAGGCCAAGGATTAGTGATCGAAAAAGATGTTCGCGTACAGGAAATAAAACTGCAAACAGAAAGTATTACCATTAATCCCTTAAGCGCCCTTTTTGGACAAATAGAACTCAATGAGCCAGTAAATGCCATTGCTCGTATTGTACTCACAGAAGTAGATATGAACCGCACCTTGGCATCAGACTTTGTTCGCAGCAAGATGCAAGATTTTGATTTGGATGTAGATGGCAGAATTGTAAGTTTTGAGGCACAAAAAATTGAGATATTTTTACCTAATGATGGCAAAATAGAATGTAGGGGAAGAGTACTGTTAAAGGATAAGGGAAATACTCGCCCTTTGGCTTACACTGCGATCATACGTCCACGGACTCATTCACAACCTGCGATGCTGGAGAGTTTTAACTGCACTGAGGGAGGGGGAATATCCATAGAAGTAGTTACAGCTTTAATGCAAAAAGCCAAAGAATTGATGAACATACCATATTTTAAGTGGGAAGATATGGTGTTTCATATTAAAGATGTAAAAGTAGAAACTGGTAGTTTAATACTGATGGTAGAAACTCAAATGAAGCAAATACCATCATCATAAACTGTATCATCTCCTTAGTCAAATTTATCTTTATTAAAGATAAATTTTGTTACTGAGGGATGATGTCAATGTCATAAAAATTTTCTAACATTTGAAAAGTTACTTATTATTTCTAAATTCCAACTATGCAAGAGTATGATGTTGTGCTGATCGGTGCTGGACATAATGGACTAGTTTGCGCAGCTTATTTGCTAAAAGCTGGTTATAGCGTTCTGTTACTGGAAAAGCGTTCTGTACCAGGTGGCGCAGCAACAACTGAAGAATGCTTACCACAAGAAGCTCCTGGATTTAAATTTAACTTGTGTGCGATTGACCATGAATTTATTCATTTAGGGCCAGTTGTTGAAGAATTAGAACTAGAAAAATACGGCTTGCATTATTTGGAGTGCGATCCAGTTGTTTTCTGTCCTCATCCTGATGGTAAGTATTTCTTAGGACATAAGTCAGTGGAAAAGACTTGTGCAGAAATCGCTCGTTACAACGAACGTGATGCCAAAAAATATGCAGAATTTGTAGACTATTGGCAACGAGCGATCGGTGCAATGATTCCTATGTTTAATGCACCGCCAAAATCAATTATAGATATTGTTGGTAACTACGATATCAAAAAATTCAAAGATTTATTTTCGGTTATTGGTTCCCCGAACAAAACGCTGGACTTTATTCGCACCATGTTAACCAGCGCCGAGGATTTACTTAACGAGTGGTTTGATGAGGAATTTCTGAAAGCGCCACTAGCCAGACTAGCAGCAGAACTTGGTGCGCCACCATCGCAAAAAACCCTTGCCATTGGTGCAATTATGATGGCAATGCGTCACAATCCTGGAATGGCAAGACCGCGTGGCGGAACTGGCGCACTTGTGCAAGCTTTGGTGAATTTAGTCACAAGTAAAGGTGGCGTTATTCTGACAGATCAACATGTTGAAAAAGTTTTAATTGATGATGGCAAAGCTGTAGGTGTGCGGGTTGCTGGTGGAAAAGAATATCGCGCTAAATACGGCGTTATTTCTAATATTGATGCCAAGCGGTTGTTCTTACAAATGACTGATAAAAGCGATGTTAATGCAGCCGACCCAGATTTATGGGAAAGATTAGAACGCCGCATCGTTAACAATAACGAAACCATCCTCAAGATAGACTTAGCTTTAGACGAACCACTGCGTTTTCCAAACCACGCCCATAAAGACGAATATCTCGTTGGTTCTATTTTGATTGCCGATTCCGTAGCTCATGTGGAACAGGCTCATAGTAAATGTACCTTGGGAGAGATTCCTGATGCTGACCCATCGATGTATGTGGTGATGCCTAGCTACTTAGACCCCACATTAGCACCCCCAGGTAAACATACCGTATGGATTGAGTATTTTGCTCCTTATCAAATTGCCGGTGCAGAAGGCACTGGTTTAAAAGGTACTGGTTGGACGGATGAATTGAAAAACAAAGTTGCAGATAGGGTGGTTGATAAGCTAGCAGACTATGCACCAAATGTCAAGAATGCAACTATTGCCCGTCGTGTAGAAAGTCCAGCAGAACTAGGAGAAAGATTAGGCGCATACAAAGGGAATTATTACCATGTTGACATGACCTTAGATCAGATGATATTTTTCCGTCCATTACCAGAAATAGCCAACTACAAAACGCCAATTGATAATCTATTTTTGACTGGTGCCGGGACTCATCCAGGTGGTTCAATTTCGGGAATGCCGGGACGCAATTGTGCGCGGGCATTTTTGCAGGCAAAACATCCTATTAGCCAAACTTTGAAAGATGCGCGGGATTCGATTAAGTCAACTGTCGAGTCAGTGTTTGGCATTAGTTAAGCCTTTTGTAGAGACGCGATTCATCGCGTCTTTACCCAAGGATGTGTTGCTAGATTATTTAGGCAATCACGAAAATATTTGTATTAGTCATGACTAGACCTATTGCTAGTTGAGCAACTTGGATTTGAGCGGATAACCCTGTACCATCAGCATCAAAGAACAAACCCCCTGTATTATTGTCGTAGATAAAGCGATCGCTGCTATCTTCTGCTACTGAACCAATAAAAAATTGCGTGGCTTGAAGTATACCCTCACTAAGTCCACCTCCAAACCCTATTTTAGAAACATAAATTGTGTCATCTAAGGACGAAAAATCTGTAATGTTATCAATTCCCTCAGCAGGGGTATTAATAATAAAAACATCAGATCCAGTTCCTCCTGTTAGGGTATCATTACCTAAACCTCCAACGAAAGTATCATTGCCACTTCCCCCTATAAGGATGTCATTGCCATTTCCACCATTTAGATTGTTATTACTAGTATTACCAGTCCCATTAATATTGCCTGTACCTGTTAAAGTGAGATTTTCTTCATTGGCTGATAAAGGCGAGCTAACGGTTGATAAAACAGTCAGAGGTGTGGAAATAGGCGTACTATTGGCAACAGTAAGTAAAGTTCTAAATACCTTTTGGTTGCTGCTTAGACTATCATCAAACTCTTGGATTGAATTAGTTGGATCTAGAAATGAAATAACATAGTAATTTCCAATTGGGATATTAGGAAACGCACCGTTCCAAGTCGCTGTTCCCGAATTGAATGGATTAATCGAAGAAATAGTTGTATTACCAATTAAGTAATGAGAACCAATAGTATTAGTGATATTGGTATCAGTAGAAGCGTAAAATGAAACCGAGAAAGTGCCTGTCGCGGCTGTACCATTGTTGCGAGGATAGACCGTGATGCTGAAATTTTCCCCATATTTGATAGTGTTATTACTAAAACTTCCAAGGGTTGTGTTAAACCACACATCAGAATCTACTAAATCAGCTTTGTCAGTGGGTTGGCGCGCGGTAGTGTCTTGGTCGATCCAGTTTTGAATCTCATTATATCGACTGCTTGTAATTCGGGCGAACTCGTTGTAAAGCGGAGTGTTGTTGCTGGTTGTCTCATTTGAAGCTACTCCATAAATAGTCGGTTTATTTGTATTGGAATTATTCAGCCAGAGAGGGCCTCCACTATTTCCAGGTAGGATATCTAGCTCATTACTACGCAAGATTGAGTCAGTTGTACTTGTGATTTTTCCACTCTGAGTCCACATATCATAGTTGTCAAATTTCCCATCGCTATTGGAATCAAACTTATCAGAAGGGTATCCAGTGACATTCATTAAAGTTCCACTGCTGAGATTCTCGTCATATCCATAGTTAAACCAGCCAGTGAAGTTTCCAATATTGCGGTCAAGAGTAACCAATCCTATATCGTATTGAAAAGTTTCGCTTTTAGTTTGATCTCCTTGAGTCCATCCTTCAAAAGAACGTGTATGAACAGATTTGGCTTCACTATAGTATTCATAGTCAGATCGATTTGTACCAGCAATAATATTTCCTGTAGAACCAAGCATCACCTCAATTTTATCTGCCCAACCTCCATATCTCGTGTTATACACACAGTGTCCTGCTGTTAAAAAGTGGTAGGGACTAATCATGGCACCAGAACCGTTGATGATAATATCATCAGCAGTATCAATAACCCCATCTGGCCCTTTCCAACGTATTCTCATCTTTCCTATAGCGCTAAACGGAAAAGTTGTGGTGTTGCTAACTTTTGTTCGACCATCAGGGGAGAAAACAGACATAGTTTTAGATCCTTAATAG
>NZ_JADEXF010000425.1 GCF_015207245.1 Nostoc cf. edaphicum LEGE 07299 | reverse complement strand
TACTTGGACTAAGTAATAAAAATCCCCCACCTTGCGGCAGGGGATTTTTATTAATTACCTACAAAACTAGCAGCCGAATTAACCGAACTTACCAGCAGTAGAAGCAATCAAGAATGCAGCGTAAGTAACGATGTAGCCAACAGTGAAGTGAGCTAGACCAACTACACGACCTTGAACAATAGACAGAGCCACGGGCTTGTCTTTCCAGCGAACTAGGTTAGCTAGAGGAGTGCGTTCGTGTGCCCAAACAAGGGTTTCAATCAACTCTTGCCAGTAACCTCTCCAGGAGATTAAGAACATGAAGCCAGTAGCCCAAACTAGGTGTCCAAACAGGAACATCCAAGCCCAGACAGAAAGGTTATTCACGCCATAAGGGTTATAACCGTTAATCAACTGAGCAGAGTTAGCCCAGAGGTAATCGCGGAACCAGCCCATGAGATATGTAGAGTTCTCATTGAACTGAGCTACGTTGCCTTGCCAAATACCTAGATGCTTCCAATGCCAGTAGAACGTAACCCAACCAAGGGTGTTGAGCATCCAGAATGTAGCAAGGTAGAAGGAATCCCAACCTGAGATGTCGCAAGTACCGCCACGACCGGGGCCGTCGCAAGGGAAGGCATAGCCGAAGTCCTTTTTATCGGGCATCAGCTTAGAACCACGAGCATCCAAAGCACCTTTGACCAAGATCAAGGTGGTGGTGTGGAGACCTAAAGCGATCGCATGGTGAACCAAGAAGTCGCCAGGGCCAATTGTCAAGAACAGGGAGTTAGTACCAGCATTGATGGCATCTAACCAACCTGGAAGCCAAACGTTAGCGTAGTTAGGCCATGCTGTGTAAGCAATACTATCTGGGTTAGATAGCAATGTATCTAAACCGTACAGTACTTTACCGTTTGCAGCTTGGACGAATTGAGCAAATACTGGCTCAATCAAGATTTGCTTTTCAGGAGTACCGAAAGCAACTACTACGTCGTTGTGTACGTATAAACCAAGGGTGTGGAAGCCCAAGAAAAGGGATACCCAGCTAAGGTGGGAAATAATCGCTTCTTTGTGCTTCAACACGCGCTCAAGGACGTTGCCCTTATTTTGCTCTGGATCGTAATCACGAACCCAAAAGATTGCTCCGTGAGCAAAAGCACCAAGTATCAGAAAACCAGCAATGTATTGATGGTGCGTGTACAGCGCTGCCTGAGTTGTGTAGTCCTTAGCAATAAATGCATAAGGAGGCATGGCGTACATATGCTGTGCCACCAAAGAGGTGATGGTTCCTAAAGCAGCTAGGTGAATACCTAACTGGAAGTGCAGTGAATTGTTATAGGTGTCGTACAACCCTTGGTGAGGCAGGTTGAACTGACCTTCACTTTTGGTATTAGGTACTAAACCGGATTTGGAGTTCAGCATTTCTTTGATGCTGTGACCAATTCCGAAGTTAGTCCGGTACTGGTGACCGGCAACTATAAAGATAACTGCGATCGCCAAGTGGTGATGAGCCATGTCAGTCAGCCACAAAGCTTCTGTCTGGGGATGGAAACCACCCAAGAAAGTCAGAATTGCAGTGCCTGCACCTTGAGATGTGCTGAATATATGCCCAGGAGTGTCAGGGTTTTGAGCATAAACACCCCAGTTGCCTGTAAAGAAAGGTGTCAAACCTGCTGGATGGGGTGGGGTGGATAGGAAGTTATCCCAACCTACGTGCTGTCCGCGAGATTCAGGGATAGCAACGTGAATTAAGTGACCAGCCCAAGCCAAAGAACTAACACCAAACAAACCTGCTAAGTGGTGGTTTAGGCGATGTTCAGCGCTCTTAAACCATGCCAAGCTAGGACGATACTTGGGTTGCAAGTGCAGCCAACCAGCAAACAATAATACAGCAGCGAATAATAGCAAGAACACTGAACCGTTGTACAGTTCGCCGTTATTCCGCATACCGATGGTATACCACCAATGGTAGAGACCAGAGTAGGTAATGTTTACCGGATTACTAGCGCCAGCTTGGGTAAAAGCTTCGATCGCTGGTTTACCAAAGTGGGGGTCCCAAATCGCATGGGCGATGGGACGGATATGAAGGGGATCTTTAATCCACTGTTCAAAGTTACCTTGCCAGGCTACGTGGAACAGGAGGCTGGATGCCCACAGGAAGATGATTGCCAAGTGACCGAAGTGAGTTGCGAAAATCTTTTGGTAAAGATTTTCTTCCGTCATGCCATCATGGGTTTCAAAATCGTTGCCTGTAGCGATCGCATACCATATCCGACGAGTCGTCGGGTCCTGTGCGAGATCCTGGCTAAATTTCGGAAATTTCGTCGCCATAGGTTTAATAAATCCTCTGACCTTTAGCCATCAAGTACCAGCCTCTAGAGTCCTGAGTTTTGAGTTCTAAGTTCCGAGTTTTTTTCTCAGCACTTAGCACTCAGCACTCAGCACTCCATAACTGATTGCTACCCTACTGAAAGGATGTGTGCATGGAAGAACGCCCAAGTTGTGGCAATTCCTCCTAAGAGGTAGTGAGCTACCCCTACAGCCCGACCCTGAATAATGCTCAAAGCGCGAGGCTGAATTGCTGGTGCTACCTTCAGTTTGTTATGCGCCCAAACAATGGACTCAATTAGTTCTTGCCAGTAGCCGCGACCACTGAACAGGAACATCAAGCTGAATGCCCAAACAAAGTGAGCGCCTAAGAACATGAGTCCATAAGCAGATAGCGCACTGCCATAGGAATTGATGACTTGCGTAGCTTGTGCCCACAAGAAGTCTCGCAACCAACCGTTGATGGTGATGGCGCTTTGGGCAAAGTTACCACCGGTGATGTGAGTCACAGCACCATCTGCATCTACAGTTCCCCAGACATCTGATTGCATCTTCCAGCTGAAGTGGAAAATTGCAATGGATATTGTGTTGTACATCCAGAAAAGTCCGAGGAACACATGATCCCAACCAGATACTTGACAAGTACCGCCACGACCAGGACCATCGCAGGGGAAACGGAAGCCCAAGTTTGCTTTGTCTGGAATCAGACGAGAGCTACGGGCAAACAGTACACCTTTGAGCAGAATTAGGACAGTAACGTGGATTTGGAATGCGTGAATATGGTGGATTAAGAAGTCCGCCGTACCCAAAGCAATGGGCATCATCGCAACTTTACCGCCTACAGCCAAAATCCCACCGCCGAAAGCATAGCTAACGGGTTCTAGCGCATTGGGAGCAGTGCCACCAGGAGCTAGGGTGTGGATATTTTGTACCCACTGGGCAAACACTGGCTGCAACTGGATCGCAGTATCAGAGAACATGTCTTGGGGGCGTCCCAAGGCACGCATTGTATCGTTGTGGATGTAAAGTCCAAAGCTATGGAAGCCGAGGAAGATACACACCCAGTTAAGGTGAGAAATAATCGCATCTCGGTGACGAAGCACCCGATCGAGCAAGTTGTTTTGGTTCACAACTGGATCGTAATCCCGCACCATGAAGATGGCAGCGTGAGCCGCACCACCGACTATACAGAATGCACCAATCCACATGTGGTGGGTGAAAATGCACAACTGTGTAGCATAATCAGTTGCCAAATATGGATAGGGAGGCATCGCGTACATATGATGCGCGACGATGATGGTCAGCGAACCCAAGAAGGCCAGGTTAGTAGCCAACTGAGCGTGCCAGGATGAGGTCAGGTTTTCGTAGAGACCTTTGTGACCTTCACCAGTGAAAGGACCTTTATGGTTTTCCAGGATCTCTTTAATGCTGTG
Source organism: Nostoc cf. edaphicum LEGE 07299 (assembly GCF_015207245.1). Taxonomy (GTDB): domain Bacteria; phylum Cyanobacteriota; class Cyanobacteriia; order Cyanobacteriales; family Nostocaceae; genus Nostoc; species Nostoc edaphicum_B. The sequence goes on along the minus strand of NZ_JADEXF010000425.1, from coordinate 858 downwards.
ACCAATACCCCAGTTAGTACGGTACTGATGACCAGCAATAATAAAGATAACTGCGATCGCTAAGTGGTGATGAGCAATATCAGTCATCCACAACCCGCCTGTTACTGGGTTTAGACCGCCCTTGAAGGTGAGGAAGTCAGCATACTGACCCCAGTTCAAGGTGAAGAAAGGTGCTAAACCAGCAGCAAAGCTGGGATACAGCTCGGTCAACAAGTCTTTGTTCAAGATGAACTCGTGGGGCAAGGGTATGTCTTTGAGAGCAACGCCTGCATCCAAAAGCTTGTTGGTCGGTGCGGATACGTGGATTATGTGACCTGCCCATCCCAAGGAACCACAACCTAGCAATATTTGCAAGTGGTGATTCAGCATTGACTCCACATTCTGGAACCATTCCAGTTTAGGAGCGCGTTTGTGGTAATGGAACCAGCCGGCAAATAGTAATAAGGCTGCTAATACCAAGCCACCGATCGCAGTTACGTAAAGCTGGAAGGAGTTTGTGATCCCCCAGCCACGCCATACTTGGAACAAACCGGAGGTGATTTGAATACCGTGGAAACCACCGCCAACATCACCGTTTAAAATGTCTTGTCCCACAATGGGCCAAACGACCTGAGCACTTGGTCTAACGTTCAACGGATCGCTTAACCAAGCTTCGTAGTTAGAAAACTTCGCGCCGTGAAAAATCATCCCGCTCAACCAAACCATCACTACGGCTAAGTGGCCGAAGTGGGCTGAGAATATCTTGCGGGAGATGTCTTCTAAATCGCTTGTATGTGTATCAAAATCATGGGCGAGTGCGTGCAGGTTCCAAATCCATGTGGTGGTTTTGGGACCTCTGGCTAAGGATCTGTCAAAGTG
>NZ_JADEXF010000424.1 GCF_015207245.1 Nostoc cf. edaphicum LEGE 07299 | reverse complement strand
GGGTAATTTGGCGGACATAATATCAAGTCTCAATAATTTTTCTGTAACGGCGATTTGGAAAGTTTTTCAACTGTTGCTAATAGCTTCTGTGAGAGCTACTATTTTTCTCTTTAATCGTGTTACTTTTACAGAATTTTAGGGAATGTAGCTAGAGCGATACCTTCTCTACGAGACGCTACGCGAACGGTGAGCTTCTCTACGAGACGCTTCGCGAACGCTAACGCAAACCTGTCTTGCATTAAGATGGGCATTATAATGCCATTACAATGCCCACTCTACAAGCTCCAAATATTTACACTTGCACTTGGTAATTTAGGTTTAATTCATCTCCTGTTGTTCCCCGAATACCCCAATTGTGTTTTGGAGTTTCTGTAATCGTGATTTCTATATCTATAGGTGCAATTGCAACTTGTTCAGATAAGCGGGAAAACAACAACTTAATTAGTTTTTTTTTCGTTTCAATAGTCCGTCCCTCAAACATACTAATCTCAATGATGATGTATTTCTCTGAACGTCCTACAGGGTAGACGAAATCATCGGGTTCGAGAGGAAAGAACCGATGGGTACGCTTGTCTTGAGGATATACTAGAGCTTCAACAACACAAGAATGAATTGCGTCAGAAATGGCACTGCGAGAATGACGGATAAATGAAGCAGTGCCATAGATTTTGATTTGTACCATTGACTGATTCTAGTCGAGTAACCACATCTCATTAGAACTATCTGGATACTCATTCGGCTGATTTTGAGGTTGATTTTGAGCTAGTGTTTCCGATGAACGATGTGATTTTTTGTAGTTAAGTGGATTGTAATGGTCTTTTACTGGTCTGATCGCGCTAGTTTCTTTGACAACAAGTTTAGATTTCTCTTCTGCTTTTTGTTCTGCTTTTTGTTCTGCTTTTTGTTTTAAAGAATTAATTTCTTCTATAAGCAGGGAATTTGCTTCTGCAAGTTGCAGTGCTGTTTTTTTGGTTTCATCAAGTTCTTTGGTTAGCTGTTCTAGTAATGATTTTTGTTCTGATACAAATGTTTTTTGTTTAGATAATTTTGATTGCAAATCAGCAACTTCTTGTTCGAGAGATGCTTCCTTTTTATGGCTTGTTTCTAGATTACTTGTCAACTCTTTGACAGTTGCTTCTAAATCAGCTTTAGTAGGACTGCGCTTAGTAGAAGTTGGCTCAAGTGGTTGTCCTAACGCTTCCTCATCATCTGAAGCTTGTTCTTCGACAATTTTTTCTGCTGTAACTTCGATCGCAGATTCACCTTCTGGGGGTGTAAATTTTTGCGCCTCTTCTTGTAGTAAGTCAGAGAGACTTTGTTTCCTAGCCATTCTTATTTTCTCCAATCACGCTGTAATTCATCAGCTGCACGGCGGTAGTCTAATTCCGCCTCCCGTGCGTTTCCTCCTCGCCATTGGGTAATCGCTACACCTTCCAGTGCTGCTCGTTCATGAGCTTTATAGGCACGGATGAAGGTATTACAAGTAGGAATACCTAAGCGAGTCAGAGTGTTTTTTGCTTCTTGTGCTTCCCCCAAACTGCGGGTATCGACTTTGGTGAGCAATACCCGATGGGGGGTTCCCACAGGGATGACGGCTTCCTTGACTGTTTCCACGAGGATTGCTAAATCCATTGCAGATGGGGGTGTCGGCAAAACTAGATAATCTGCGATCGCAACTACCGCCACTAATGCTTCAGAGCGCAGGGCGGGAGGTGTATCCACCACTACTAAATCGTAACCTGTTATCTTTGCTAAATCACTTAAAAGTGCGGGATCTGTTTCTTGAGATAAATCAAATCCCATTCCCTGCTGACTGCGCCCAAACCACCAACTGGCAGAACCTTGAATATCTGCATCAATCAGCAGCACCTTTTTTTTCTTCGCAAAGTTTGCAGCCAGATTGACTGCGGTAGTCGTTTTACCGACTCCTCCTTTACCGTTGAGAATAGCGATGATTTTTGGCACTGCTTACTTCCGATGCTGCCTTTTGTTAGCGGTAGCGGGGCGTTTAGCCCGTGCTGAGTTAGGAGTGCTGAGTGCTGAGTTAGGAGTAGAGAGGCGATTAATCGCGTCTGTACAAGAGTTATTATTATCCTCTTTGTCTTCTTTTTCAGTTCCCAGTTTCCAGTCCCTAGTCCCCAATGATGAATATACCGCTTTCTGTAACCCTAAGTAACATGAAAAGTCGTAACAATAAAATTCAGAAGCCATCAACTCCACAAAATTCTATGACAACAACTTACAATCTGCCCGATGGGCCTCAAATGCCGCGCTGGCTGCGGATGATCAAGTTTATTACTCAGCCGGTGAAATATGTGGATGATTTTGCCCAAATCTACGGTGACACTTTCACCATCAGGAGTAGTCGCTCTGATAACCATCTAATATATTTTAGTCAACCCCAAGCCCTTGAGCAGATTTTTACTGCTGATTCCAGGCATTTTGAGGTTGGGAGGGGGAACGTAGGGCTAAAATTTTTACTTGGCGATCGCTCCTTTATGTTAGCGGATGGCGATCGCCACCAGCGCCAACGGCAACTATTAGCTCCTCCCTTTCATGGCGAAAGGATGCGGGCTTACGGCGAGGAAATTCGGGAAATCACCCGACAGGTGACTAATGAATGGCAAATTGATAAACCTTTTAAGATCCGTGAGTCGATGCAAGAAATTACCTTGCGTGTTATTCTGCGGGTTGTATTTGGTTTGAATGATGGAGAACTGTTTGAGGAACTGAGGCGATCGCTAAGTGACTTATTAGACTTCATCACTTCGCCCATAATGTCCAGCGCCTTCTTCTTCCAGTTCATGCAAAAAGATTTCGGTGCGTGGAGTCCGTGGGGTTGGGTTCTGCAACAACGGCGAAAAATCGATCGACTGATTTATGCTTTACTTCGAGAACGTCGGGCTGAACTCGATCGAGATCGCCAAGATATCCTAAGTTTGATGATGGCGGCTCGTTATGACGATGGTCAAGGGATGTCAGATGAAGAATTACACGACGAGTTAATGACGCTGCTAGTTGCAGGACATGAAACTACCGCTTCGGCATTGACGTGGGCTTTTTACTGGATCGATCGTTTACCAGAGGTGCGTGAGAAGTTGTTACAGGAACTCAACACCATTGGAGTTAACGCCGATTTAAGTAGTGTAGCTAAATTGCCCTATTTAACAGCAGTTTACCAAGAGACATTGCGACTTTACCCAATTGTCATGACTGCTTTCCCGCGGATTGTGAAAACCCCTATTACAATTATGGGCTACGAACTGCCAGAGGGAACAGTAATAGTCCCCAGTATTTATTTAGCGCATCATCGGGAAGAAGTTTATCCACAATCCAAGCAGTTCAAACCAGAACGCTTTTTAGGAAGACAATATTCACCTTATGAATATTTACCCTTTGGTGGCGGTAATCGTCGCTGTATTGGGATGGCATTTGCTCAGTATGAAATGAAAATTGTCTTGGCAACTGTTTTGTCAGAATTTCAAGTTTCGCTAGTGAATAAACGTCCCGTGCGTCCTGTGCGCCGTGGGTTAACTTTAGCTGCACCAGCCGGAATGAGGATGGTTGCAACACCTCAAGTTAAGCGTGCAAATACACCAGCGCTAGTTTAGATAAGTAGGGTGGGTATTAAAATGCCCACCCTACTATGAGGTAATAATTACGAATTACGTTAGTGTAGCGTTAGCTAGCCCATGTTCGCGGAGCGTCTCGCAAGAGAGCGTTATTAAGAATTACGAACTATCCTGACTCCCTTGCTTGTTGGCGAGTTATTCATAATGTTCTTTGTCGCGGTATTTAATTGTTCTTATATCCAAGGCAGAAAAATAAGTTAGTCTTAGTTACTATTTTTCATAAACACGCACTGCTAGTGCGTGTACCGATTTTACACTCCTACCATATCATTCTGAAGACGAACTGAAAGTTTGTCTTCAGAATGATATGGAGTCTTATGGATCACGAAGCAGCTCGACAACTTTTTGGTAATAGAGTACGAGAACTTCGACAACAAATGGGTATTACACAAGAACAGTTAGCAGAAGTTATAAGTAAGACTACTGAACACATTAGCTTCTTAGAGCGTGGTGAGAGATCACCTTCGTTTGAAGTTATTTTAGATATTGCTGATGCGATCAATGTGTCAGTTCCTTATCTAATGAATATTGAACAACCTAATGAGCATACAGATCCTATAACTACGCTCATAGTTGCACCAGTTTCTCCCTCTCTTGTAGAACCAGTTGAAGAGCCAATTACTACAGAAAATGAACGCCAATCAAATCTGGAGCGTTTACAATCTGCCTTTGATGGCGTCAGACAAATGCAACTGCTCGCAAATGAATATGGAATTACTGATATTTTTCAAGATAATGGTGGTAAGGTCTTACAGGTATTGATTCTTTTAGGGTTACGTATATCTCCCGGACGTGAAGGAAATGATGCAATTGATGCTGACGGCAATGAGTATGAATTAAAAACAGTAAATCGCTCACTTAACAAGAATGCAGGTATTACTACTCATCATCATCTAAATAAAGATATTCTCCGAAAGTACCGCTTGGTGCAAGCATGGTATATTGCTATTTATGAAGGAATAGAAT
>NZ_JADEXF010000423.1 GCF_015207245.1 Nostoc cf. edaphicum LEGE 07299 | reverse complement strand
TAACTGGACACCAATTACAAGTAAATTCAGTAGCATTTAGTCCCCAAGGACAGCTTTTAGCCAGCGCTAGTTATGACAGAACAATTTGCTTGTGGCAGATAGAAGGTTCCCAGAGAGAACTTCAAAACCGCCCATGCTATAGCTTGTTAAGCACCCTTTCGGGTCATGCATGGGCGGTTTTGACAGTCGCTTTTAGTCCCGATGGTCAAATTTTGGCGACGGGTAGTGATGATAACACTATTAAGTTGTGGGAGGTAAACACTGGTCAGCTAATTTGCACACTTGTAGGCCATTCTTGGTCTGTGGTGGCTGTGGCTTTTACTGCCGATGGCGAAACACTCCTAAGTGCAAGTTGCGACAAAACAGTTAAACTTTGGAGGGTAAGCACAGCAGAAGAGATTGTTACTCTCTCTGGTCATATAGACTCAGTATCTGCTGTTGCTGTGAGCAAAGTTACACAATTAATTGTAAGCGGCAGCCGGGACAAGACTATCAAACTGTGGCAGCTTGTAGAACAGGACAATAGCTGATTTTGTAATATCAAGCGCTACCTGTAAAGGCAACTTCCGGAAATTTCAACTGAGCTTCTGCCATTGGACGGTTTCTGCCTTCCTCTTGCCAGTAGTTAATCACTTCTGTCGCTTTGTTAAGCAACTCAACACGATCTAGATCAGTAATCCAATGTTTGGACTCTAATTCTTTTTTTAACTCTTCCCAGGCATCATTTCTGGGCCAAAAAAAGTACTTAGTCAAGGGACTGGTGCCTTTACCTACAACTTGATCCACTGCTAGAGCAACGTTCTCGTCTAACCACAGAATTTTCAAAATAAACTTGGTCAATCACACCTCCGGGAATTTCCGGGCATTATTTAACTAGGATAGCGATCGCTTATTTTAACGCAATACCCTATCAAATGACCAAACAATTCAGGAGCGCTGTTAGCGTTAGTGGGGCGTTTAGCCCGTGCTAAGTACCAAGTGCCTAAGCGCATTATGATAATTTAAAACTCTTTTGCTTCCTACCCCATGACTCAACTCACTTCTACAAAAGCGATCGTTGTTTTCGATATTGATGGCGTTGTGCGCGATGTTAGCGGTTCCTATCGCCGAGCGATCGCAGATACCGTAGAATATTTTACTACCCAAGCATATCGTCCAACCCCACTGGATATTGACCAACTGAAGTCTGAAGGGCTGTGGAATAACGATTGGGAAGCATCGCAGGAATTAATTTACCGCTACTTTGAAACCCAAGGACAGAGCCGAGAACAACTGCAACTAGATTACAGTGCGATCGTTGCTTTTTTTCAATCGCGTTACCGAGGCTCAGATCCAAATAATTTTACAGGGTATATCTGTAATGAACCTTTATTATTACAACCTAGCTATTTAGAACAACTTACCCAAGCCGGGATTGCGTGGGGATTTTTTAGCGGTGCGACTCGTGCTTCTGCTAACTATGTGTTAGAAAAACGCCTGGGTTTGGCATCTCCGGTGTTGATTGCGATGGAGGATGCACCAGGAAAACCAGACCCCACTGGACTTTTCGCCACAGTTCGTGAATTAGAAAATGGAATTGAGGAAAAATTAGCGATCGTGTATGTAGGAGATACGGTAGCAGATATGTATACCGTCGAGAAAGCGCGGGGTCTAGATTCTTCTCGCACTTGGCTTGGTGTAGGAGTTTTACCGCCACACGTACAGGAAACAGCACCGCGTAGTGATGCATACAGTGAGACGCTAATAGCAGCAGGAGCAGCAGTAGTTTTGCGTAATGTTCAAGAATTGACTCCAAGGCAGATTCAAGAATTGGTAAGTTCATCTGCCCAATCTGTGGTCTAAGATTAATCAAGCTAGGGGTGCATGAATAACTGGCTGATAACAATCTTGCTTTAATCATTGGGAGATTAATAAAAATGTCTGCACTTAAACTGCCTAACGGTCCTCAAACTCACCCTTGGGTACAGACGTATCAGTGGTTGACTAATCCCTTAGAGTATATGGAAGCCTGTGCTAAACGCTATGGTGATATCTTCACTCTTCGGATTGGCCCTGTTTTTACTCCTCAAGTATTCTTTAGCAATCCCCAGGCGATTCAGCAAATTTTTACTACAGATTCAAAACAGTTGGACTCTGGTGAACAGGCGGGTATTAAATCGCCTTTATTAGGACGGCAATCACTACTAGCTCTCGAAGGTAAGCCTCACCAACGCCAACGAAAGTTGTTGACACCTTCTTTTCATGGAGAAAGAATGCTGGCTTATGGTCAGTTAACCCGCGAGATTACAGAGCAAGTGATTAGTCAATGGCAAGTTGAGGAATCCTTTTCAGTTCTACCATCTATGCAAGAAATCTCCTTAGAGGTGATTTTGAAAGCTGTCTTTGGTCTAGCAGATGGGCCGCGTTATGAAAAACTCAAGGAAGTGCTGCTGAAAATCCTGAATCCACAGCAACCTTTCGTTACGGCAATGATGCTTGTTTTCCCATCACTCCAACGAGATTTAGGTTCTTGGAGTCCTTGGGGCAAATTCTTGAATTTACGCCAGCAAATAGATGATCTCATATATGCTGAGATTAGCGATCGCAAACAGCAACCTGACCCATCTCGGACTGATATCCTATCTTTGATGATGGCAGCTCATGATGAAGAAGGGCAGCCGATGACTGATGTAGAGTTACGCGATGAGTTAATTACGCTCTTAGCGGCGGGTCACGAAACTACTGCAACTTCCTTAGCATGGGCTTTATACTGGATTCACCATTTGCCAGAAGTGCATGCAAAACTACTGCAAGAACTAGATAGCCTGGGCGAAAACCCTGATCCAAATGCTATTTTGCGTTTACCTTATTTGAGTGCTGTTTGTTCGGAAACTCTGCGCCTATATCCAGTGGTAATATTGGCATTAAACCGCTTGGTAAAATCACCCCTAGAAATCATGGGCTATGAGTTGAATCCTGGTACTTTAGTGATTCCTTGCATTTATCTGACCCATCATCGAGAAGATTTATATCCCCAGTCAAAGCAATTTAAGCCAGAGCGTTTTCTAGAACGGCAGTTTTCTCCTTCTGAGTATTTACCCTTTGGTGGTGGGAACCGTCGCTGTATTGGGATGGCATTTGCCCTGTTTGAGATGAAGGTGGCTTTAGCAACAGTGCTGTCTCACTGGCAGATGGAACTAGCTGATAGCAAACCAGTGCAGCCAGTGCGTAAGGGTTTCCTATTTAGCCCAGGAGGGGGTGTACAGATGGTGGTGACTGGGAAACGCCAGCAAAATCAGGCAGTCCGAGAGACTAGTTTTGTTTAGGAAGTCTGAAATGATATGAGATAGGGTGAGAGCGATGTCTACGACGGGCTATGCTTATGCACAGTCCTGGATTTTATTTAAACTGAGATAAATTCCTCATGCCACTGTCTAGCAACTTTATCCCAACCAAAGGAATCTTTTAGAGATAATGCTTCCTGTCTCAGACTTTCTTGTTTCTCTGGATTTTTCAATAAGTCAATTACAGCTTCAATATAAGCATTATTTGTCTGTTCATCTCCAGCAGGCCCCTTAATTCTGACACCAGATTTAACAGTCTCATCTAAGCCAGCATAAGTTGTCACTACAGGAATACAACCAGCCGCTTGAGCTTTCCAAGCACTAATACAGAAAATCTCAACAGCAGTATTACAAGGATAAACCCAGATTCCAGATTTAAATAATTCTTCAACTAACTGTTTGTGACCAATTCTGCCATGTTCATAGACATTTTCTTGCTCAAAAAGTTGCAAAAGTTGTTTCTTTTTATCTGGTAATTGTGGAAATCTATTAATATAAGGTGAATTAATTAAAGCATCAATTCCTTGCCAACCATAAAAAATATGTAATTCAACGTCTGGTACTTCTTTGAGAACCCTATCCCATTGAGTAAGTAGATGTTCAATACCTCTTGTATAATCACTAATCGAAATTAGTCTCTTCGTATTTCTAGCAATTCCTGTTAAATTGAAATCTTTTAAATTAATCCCATTAGTTGTTAAAAATATCTTGTCTTCAAGAATCCAGTCTGGCAAAAGAGATTTATGAAAATTTGACAACATGAAAATTTTGTCAAAACTTGCCAGAAATTCTAAACGCTGAGACTTTTCTACTGGAGGAAATAATTGAGGATTGTCATGCATCCACACAGCAGTTTTCCTGGCTTTAACCTTCATTAGCATAGCTTCTGTCCAAGCGCGATGAAAGATTAAGACATTAAAGTTATCTTGGGGATTAAATTTCTCAACGGACTGATAAACTACATCATTATATTCCCCTTCCATATCACTGCATCTATTAAAAACAGTAACCTTGTAGCCTAACTTAACTAATTCTTGACTTAAGTAAATGACGGCTTCTTCGCTTCCTCCAATACCTTTATTCACAGATAAAGGAGACCAATCTTCTACGTGAAATGGAAAATTGGCATAAATTACGATTGAGTTATTGTCCCAGTTCATATTATTTGGATATTCCAAAATTACGACAACAAGATTGTATATTTAAATTCTATATGGCGATCAAATAAATCCCGCATATCAAAAATATTTAATTTTGGGGAACTGACTGATATAAAGCTGTCTCTTATACACAGC
>NZ_JADEXF010000422.1 GCF_015207245.1 Nostoc cf. edaphicum LEGE 07299 | reverse complement strand
TTATTGACCAATGCCCAATGCCCAATGCCCAATGACCAATGCCCAATGCCCAAATTACTACCTTTCCCAAAACTTGTAATTGAAACCACTGCCAGGAGCGCGGCGATAACGGCGACCGGCTTTTCTGATTTGCCGTTTGTTGATCCTTTCATTCGTTGATTCAACTTCTGTCTCTTCTGATTCTTCAACTTGCAACTGAGTTCTAGTTTCTTCCTTACTTCCCCACCAAGCAGTAATCCAGCCTCCAGCTAAAGCGCCTAATCCACCTAGTAAGATACTCATCGGTGCGGGATAGCCCAAATATACAAAGCCCAGCATGAAAAATAACCAGTATTTCAATCCTGTATCAACACCATCAGATGAGGCGACAGCTGGAGCCTGGGGACTATTATCAGTTAAATTTGCGATCCAGCTTAAGATGAAACCGCCCATGATTCCTAAGAAGATGCTCAGGGCTGGTGCGGAGCCAGTCATTATTAATATAAATGTTAAAAATGCCCCAAATAATAGTTGAGAAAAGAAGCTGGGAGAAATACTGAAAAGGTCGTTCTTTTTGTCTGCCATAAAATAAAAAGCTTATTTAACTAATTACTAATTCGTAATTTGTAATTAAATCGAAAATTACGAATTACGAATTACGAATTACGAATTACGAATTATTTTAATTGTGCCTGTTGTGGCTGAGTTGTATCCCAAATCTTTACATAAGGTTGTTCCTCTTCTGTGAAAGGTTCAGCTTGTTTGATTTGTGAGGCTAATAAATCGGCGGTGGCATCAGCAATATCACCAGTACGATTGTTCAAACGCTCTTTTAGCACTTCCAACGGTGCTGTGCATTGGATAATCTGAAGGGGAAGTTGATGTTTTGTAGCTTGTGCGATCGCTTCTTGCCGCAATTGCTGCTTATCATATTTGGCATCCAAAATCACCGAAAAACCTTGATTAGCTAGGATAATTCCCAATTCCAACAGCCGTGTGTAAGTTTTCTCGGTCATCTCAGGAGTATACAAATCATCGCCACCCTTTTCCCACAACGGAATTCCCCCTAAATGCTTCCGCACCGCATCAGAACGCAGGTGAATTGCTCCCTGTTGACGGGCTAAAGACCTTGCTGTGGTACTTTTACCAGAACCTGACAATCCCGACATTAAAATTAGTTGTCCCAGATTTGGTTTAGTGTACTCCCAAGCCTGTTTGTAATAGTCAGCAGCCGTTTTTGTCGCTTCTTCCTTTACCGTTGCGGGTACACTCGGATCATCTAGTAAAAATGATGTCACCTTCGCCCGGACATAAGCCTGACGACTTAAATACAAGGGCAACACCTGTAAACCTTCCCAGTCTCCAGTTTGCTCTATATAAGCATTCAAAAACGCATTACCCAAATCTTTACGCTGACGAGCTTCCAAATCCATCACCGTAAACGCCACATCGTACATCACATCGACAAAGCGAAACGGCTCATTAAACTCAATGCAATCGAACAACAAGATTTTATCGTGCCACAGGGCAATATTTCTCAGGTGTAAATCCCCGTGACATTCACGAATATAATCGTTGTGGATTCTGCTAGCAAATAATTCTGGACGTTCGGCAAAAAATTTATCTGTATATTGCTGTGTTTCTGTAAATTGCGCCTGAGTCTGAGGGCTACCAATATACTTCTCAGTTTGCTGATAATTCTCATCAAAGGCAGCCCGAACATTTGGCACTTCACCAAAAGTGCGAATGTAATCATTCGTCTGAGCTTCAGCATGGTATTGAGCCACCACCCGTCCCAACTCATCTAAGCGCGTCTCATTTAACTTACCTTCTTCAAAAAATGTGCTTAATAGCGACTCTTGAGGAAACTGGCGCATCTTCAGCACATATTCCACAGCCTCGGCTGTTCCCTCTAACTGGTATTGTTCCCCTACCAGAGTTATAGGCAAAACTTCTAAATATAATTCACCAGCACCCCGCTGATTTAACCGTAACTCTTCCTGACAAAAATGCTGCCGCTTATCTAAGGTGGAAAAGTCCAAAAAGCCAAAATTCACAGGTTTTTTCAGTTTATAAGCGTAATCTCCAGTTAACAGCACATAAGAAATGTGAGTTTGAATTAGTTGAATGGGTTCTGTTACCTTATGGGGATAAAATCCCGGCTGCAACATTTGCTGAATTAAAGCTGGAAGAGTCGCTTCTGTCATCTCTGTCCTCTGCGCTCTCTGCGCCTGTGCGGTTCAAATACAAAAAAACCAGGAGTTCCCCCCTGGATATCATCAAAAATTATTACACAGTTTACCTAGCTTAAGAAACTGCTTCAGTTTCAGTTTCTGTGCCAGCATCTTCAGCGCTAATTTGTGGTGGCAAAACGCTCACAACAAGTCGCTCTGATTCAGCAAGAGGTGTTACACCTTCAGGAAAGGGTATATCACTAATACTCAAGCTGTCTCCAATTTGCAGGTTAGAGACATCGATTTCGATTACATCTGGGATGTTTTCTGGCGCACAACTAACTTGCAATTCAGTAATTACGGTGTCTAACACACCACCCTCTTGTTTAACACCAACAGCAGATCCCACAAAACGCAGACGTACTTCTACAGTGGTGTCACCGTGGCCAGCAACCGCGAAAAAGCTGAGGTGATAAGGCGTACCTTTGGCTGGATGAATTTGAAGTTCCCGCAGCAAGGTTTTACCGCGCCAAGGTGCATCAGCAATATTCAACTCAATCAAGGTGTTGTTAACGGAAGCTCTTTTGAGCAAACGCTCAACAGTTTTAGCTTCAATGGTCAAAGAAATAGATTCTGTACCCTTATGACCATACAAATTGGCAGGTATCAATCCAGCACGGCGCAAAGCTCTTGGCTTGCTGCCTTCTGGACGTTTTTGAGATTCGACTGTAATAGCCATAAAAGTTGTCCTTTGTCAGTTGTCAGTTGTCCTTTGTCATTAAATCCTAGTACTCAGCACTCAGCACTCAGCACTCAGCACTCACTAAGCACTAAGTAGGGTAGCAGGTGTACCGTCAGGGTGCAATAAAGCGCGTTTGGGCCCGTGGATGGGGTCTTCTACGATTATCGTTTGATCGCGGCTGGCTCCTAATGAGACGATCGCGATCGGAACTTCCATCAATTCGGCTAAGAATTTGAGATAATCCAATGCAGCTTGTGGTAAGTCTTCTAGGGTGCGGCAGTGAGTTGTTGACACTTTCCACCCTGGTAAGGTTTTGTAGATGGGGCGACATCTAGCAAACTGACGAGAACTTGTGGGGAAGTGTTCGCTGCGTTGGCCATCTATGTCATAAGCGACACAAACTTGGATTTCCTCTAATTCATCAAGAACATCTAGTTTGGTCAGCGCCATACAATCCATGCCGTTAATCCGCACGGCATAGCGACCGATGACCGCATCAAACCAGCCACAGCGCCGTTTGCGTCCGGTGGTTGTGCCAAATTCGGCACCGCGATCGCACAACAATTCTCCCAACTCTCCATCCAATTCAGTCGGAAATGGCCCCTCTCCGACACGGGTTGTATAGGCTTTTGAGACCCCAATTACCCGGTCAATCATTGTCGGCCCTACCCCAGTACCAACGCAAGCCCCACCTGCGACAGGGTTAGAGGAGGTGACATAAGGATAAGTTCCGTGATCTAAGTCTAGGAGCGTACCTTGTGCGCCTTCAAACAAAATATTGCGTCGTCGTTGAATCGCATCGGATATTTTCAACGATGTATCAAGAACGTGAGGCCGCAAGCGTTCTGCATAGCCCAAATACTGCTCAATCACCTCTTGTGGATCTAGAGGTGGCAAGTTGTAAAGCTTTTCTAAAATGACGTTTTTATAATTAATCGTCCACTCCAGCTGCTCGCGCAGCCCATCCGGGTCCATCAAGTCTAAAACCCGAATGCCTGTCCGTTCAGATTTGTCAGCATAAGTCGGCCCAATGCCCCGACCTGTTGTGCCGATCTTATGGCTTCCCCGTCGTTCTTCAGATGCCTGGTCAATCAATCGATGATAAGGCATCGTTACGTGGGCTGTCTCAGATATCAGCAGGTGGTCAGTGGAAATATTTAACTCTTTTAGTTGGTCGAGTTCTGCGATCAAAATCTGTGGATCGATGACTGTTCCACAGCCGATAATGCAATCGGTATTTGGATACAAAATCCCAGAGGGAATCAAGTGCAGTTTAAAGGTCTGACCTTTAACTACAATCGTGTGTCCAGCATTGACACCCCCTTGGTAACGCACCACAACATCTGCGGAACGGCTGAGTAAGTCAGTTATTTTACCTTTTCCTTCATCGCCCCATTGGGCACCTATGACAATGACGTTAGCCAAGAGCTTATATTAAGAAGTAAAGTTTCCACAAACTACTATTGTTAACACATTGCTTGAATCATGTCAAGCTAATTTATAGAATTTAGCTATATTCAATTCACCACAACAGGTTTTCTTTTGGATTTATGGATAGTGTAGGGTTAATTAAAATTCCTAATAAAAGACGTTGCATTGCAAAGTCTCTGCAAATATTATGGATAGGCAAATTATCCGAGCCGAATTGCATTGGCGATACTACGGTTCAAAATGAATTTATATCAAAAATTAGCGGATTTATTTGTGACTGTCATGTATAAATC
>NZ_JADEXF010000421.1 GCF_015207245.1 Nostoc cf. edaphicum LEGE 07299 | reverse complement strand
CTACTACCCAAAGCAATCTTTTAATATTGTCGTCTTTGTTGGTTTTACCTTTAATTGGTTTTGCGATCGCAGTTATTATTTGGTGGAAACGACGGTAAGAAGGAAGTTAGGAGTTAGGAGTTAGGAGTTAAGAGTTAAGAGTTAGGAGTAGAGACTAGAGAAGAGTTTTTTCTATGCTCAATGACAAATGACAAATGACAAATGACAAATGACAAATGACAAATGACTAAAAAATGAAATTGCCACGAACGACTTTAATTTTGATACTGCTAGCTCTGGGTTTAGGTGGTTTTGTTTACTTCTATGAAATTCGGGGTGCAACTCAGCGACAAGAAATCAAAGAGCAAAATCAGAAAATTTTCTCTTTTGCAGAAGATGATGTCCAGTCTTTAACAATTAAGACAAACAAAATCACTCTTAATCTGGAACGTAACCCTGAATCTTCTAGTAACCCCAAGTGGTTAATCAAATCTCCGATATCGGGCCCAGCAAATGACGCTATTGTTTCTTATTTAATGGATTTGTTAGTCAAAGGTAATAGCGAACGTACTTTATCAACTCCAGCAAAAGAGCTTGGAGAATTTGCCTTAGAACCACCCCAAGCAACTATTAATATCATCCTGAAAAACCGGCAAAGCCATCAGTTGATTTTGGGTAAATCCAACTTTAACGGTCGTTTCTTGTATGCTCAAGCTGACCCTGCTATAAAACCCGATGGAAATACAAATGTGCTGTTGGTATCTACAGATTTTGCCAATGCCGTCAATCGGGAATTATCAGAGTGGAAACAACCTGTAGATAATAGTCAGAAGCTACCTGGACTCAGCACCCCTTTACCAACTCCGACAAATAGTAAATAAGCAATTACAGTTTCTGTGGTATGTTTCGGTAACGCACAATGGGCTAGCACATCTGTGCTACTCTACTTCAAATCTCACTAGTTTTTCTAAGTTACCATGACAAATCCGACAGCAACATTGCTGATTTCCTGCCCCGATCGAAGGGGACTAGTGGCTAAATTTGCCAATTTCATCTATTCTAACGGTGGTAATATTATCCATGCAGATCAGCACACAGATTTTGCTGCTGGGTTATTCCTTACCCGCATTGAATGGCAGTTAGATGGGTTCAATTTACCGCGAGAATTTATTGCCCCAGCATTTAACGCGATCGCACAACCTTTAGGCGCTAAGTGGGAATTACGTTTTTCTGATACAGTACCACGCATTGCTATTTGGGTAAGTCGGCAAGACCATTGTCTATTTGATTTAATTTGGCGACAACGTGCTAAAGAATTTGTTGCTGAAATTCCTTTAATTATTAGTAATCATTCTAATTTAAAGGTAGTGGCAGAACAATTTAATATTGACTTTCAGCATATTCCCATAAATAAAGATAATAAAGCCGAACAAGAAGCCCAACAACTAGAATTACTACGTAAGTATAAAATTGATTTAGTTGTATTGGCGAAATATATGCAGATTGTTAGTGCAGATTTTATTAGTCAATTTCCACAAATTATTAATATACATCATTCATTTTTACCAGCTTTTATCGGAGCAAACCCTTATCACCGAGCTTTTGAACGTGGTGTGAAAATTATTGGTGCAACGGCGCATTATGCCACTGCTGATTTAGATGCAGGCCCAATAATTGAACAGGATGTGGTGCGAGTTAGTCACCGTGATGAAGTTGATGATTTGGTGAGAAAAGGCAAAGACTTGGAGAGAGTTGTATTAGCAAGAGCGGTGCGATCGCATTTACAAAATCGTGTATTAGTATATGGGAATAGAACAGTAGTATTTGAATAATTTCATATTCCAACAAAAAAATGTCCCATCGCTGTTTAAGCAAGGGGAGCAGGGGAGGAAAAATCTGATTATCGTATTCGATCTAAAAATTGGATAGTGTTAAACAAAGCGACCGCTTGATTGTTTGCGTCGAATCCCAATTACACTTGGACGCGGTGGCCCGTCTGAATTCCCCTCAATGTTACTGGGCCAATTACTACCACGAGGTACACTGCGTTTTTGAGTAAACAAAGTGCCATCCAAGTTTAAAATCTCAATATCTCGACTGAGAGTTTGCTGAGGGGTAAATGGAACTTCTTCACCAGGATGCTGCACCGAAATAATCAGTGTATCGCCAACGAAAGTAGGCCCGGTCAACTCACAGCGTGGTGGCCCATAAGCAAAAGGTACAACTTCCCCAGCATCAGGGCCACTGGTGGGAATGAAGAAAAGAAAGTTATTGCCAAAAACCCCAATCAGGTTAGAAGTTCTGACATTAAAATTAGAATCATCCGCGCTGGGTGAGTTAGAACCCACTACCCGATGGTCTACCCGTAATACTTCTGGGTTAGCGCCTGTGCTGAAACCATTGTGGGCTTCAGTAGACATATCAGTGACACCCCAAATGTTACCTTGGCTATCAAATGCCAAGTTATCTACATTAGCAAAACCATCTCCGGGTTCTGCACCTGCTTCACCACCTTTAGCAAATCGCTGCCAACGGAAGCTTGTACCTGTACCATCAGCACTATCTTCGATAATCTTAAAAAGTTCCCCTGAAGGTTGTGCAGCATTGACATTAGAACTGTACTTGGAAACGACAAAGATTCGTGAATCAGGATAACCATCTCCTGAAGGCGCACCATCTGTGTAAGCGATAAAGACTTCGTTAAGATTTCTCGGATTGACTTCTATATCTTCAGGGCGAGCCGTTGGAGTTGCGCCAATTAGATTAGCAGCTAAAAAAGCATCAACCAAAACTGCACCTTGACTCGTGTAGAAATCTGACAACTTCTTACCCTTGTAAGCAGGTAAAGCTTCAGTCTCACCATAAGAGCTAATAGTTCCGCCTGAACCAGTAACTGTTTCTATCGTGACAACAATTGATCCACCATTTTCAGTTTGTCCTAAAATCCCACTGCGTTTAGGTAGCCGAGTATTACCATTATTAGAAGCCTGTCCCAATGCGGCAATTTCTACAGAAGCAAGAGTTGAAGGTGGAATCGGATTTGTCGGCGCATTTAGTTTGAGAGGAATCCATTGCCCTGTACCGTTGGGATTGTAACGGGCGACATATAGAGTGCCGCTTTCAAATAAGCGACTATTGTTTTTATCAGTGGAATTTGTAACTGTACCAGAACTGACAAACTTCCAAGTGTGCCCGCCGCGTCGGTCATCTCCCATATAACCCACTAATGGTTGTCCAGCTTTGGCACGCACAGCGATATTTTCATGACGGAAGCGACCTAAAGCAGTATGTTTGCGTGGGCGGAAACTTTGATTCGATGGATCGATTTCTACCATCCAGCCGTATTTTTCACCAACTAAGCCAAATCTAGCGCCTGTTGTGCCTTCGATGTAGCTTGTTTGTGTGCCATTGGGTTTGACAAGTTCCTGAACTCCGACAAAAGAGCTTGCACTGGCTTGAAAGTTTTCTTCAGCTGACAAGACAGTTCCCCAAGGAGTTGTACCGCCAGAACAGTTAAATCCGGTGCCGATGATTTTGTTACCAAGTCCGTCAGAACTGAGGGGGAAAACTTCTGTCGCACTTGGCCCAGTACCGATCAGATAATTGTTGTCTCCTTGCTGGTAACTTCTGCTACCCCAAGATGTGATGTTTTTAGAATTATCAGTGCGATCGCGATTAATTCCTAAACCAGAAAGTCCGTGTATACGGCGGTTATTCGGGTCACGAACCACAGCAAAGCGGCCACTGCGGTTTGGGCGAGCAATCCGCACAACAGAGCCGCCGATGTTATACATGAATTCACCCAAGACTTCGATATTAGTTCTGTCTTCTGGTAAATCTCGACCAATGATTAGGGGGTAAGATGTGGGGAATCCTCCTAAACCGCTATCAATTAAGAAGCCAGGTACAGTCGTAGAAAATGGGTAAGAGATGTATTCGTGATTGTTCCAAAGGTAGCCGTCGTTGGGGCTTCTACCATCAATAGGAATAAAGCTGGTGTAGTCGCTATTATAGCCAAAGTAATCTTCTTGATTTGGAAAGACGCGATCGCCCCAACTCACAATCACATACCGTTCGTATTCCGGTGGAACCACAACATCATCTACTATGCTATAGCTACTTAACTGGGCATTAGCAGAGGGTTGTAATACATTTCCTTGCCCAATTCCTGTTGCTAAGTAGCTTGTTTGTTGTGTGTAAATCGGTAAAGGATGGGGCAACCGAATTGGGGTAAATTTTAAGGGTTGAACCGCATTAGCAACATTACCGCCCAAAAGTTTTTCTCCAAAAGCAGGAGCTAGGATAGTTGCACCAGCGCTTGCACCAAAGAAAGCGAGTAACTGTCTACGTGAAAATTTAGTCATTAGGTTACCTCTTGTTAGGAATAGCTGAAATGATTAGCCTAAAATTTTTGCCATTTCTTCTTTACAAATGATTAATTTTATCCATCGTTATCAGATATTAGGACTTACGCAAGAGTTACGGAATAACGAACCACAGAGGCGCAGAGTACACGGAGAAATCAGAGCTTGAGAGACATTTTGCGTAAGTCCTAGATATTTTGAATATTGGCTATATCTAGTAACTCGGATTATCAGCAAACTGATATTACAAAAGATGCAAAAATAGCAATAATTAATATTT
>NZ_JADEXF010000420.1 GCF_015207245.1 Nostoc cf. edaphicum LEGE 07299 | reverse complement strand
GTCTATCCCCCCGAAGCATCAATGGGTTTACATTCTCGAAGCTGACGAGCGTATGACACCAGAACTGTTTGCGGAATGCGAAAAGGCAAATCAGAATCCAGACTACATCGGTTACTACGTGGCTGAACGCGTCATGTTCATGAATCATTGGATTCGTTACAGCACACAGTATCCCCGTTACCAAATGCGACTCTTCCGCCACGGTAAAGTGTGGTTTACAGACTACGGTCATACTGAGCGAGAAGTTTGTGAGGGTGCAACTAGCTTTTTAAAAGAAACATACCCACACTACACTTGTAGCAAAGGTTTGAGCCGCTGGATTGACAAGCACAACCGTTATTCTACTGACGAAGCTCAAGAGACTTTGTACCAACTAGAACAGGGGAAGGTGAACTGGCAAGATTTATTCTTTGGCAAATCGGAAGTCGAAAGACGGCGTGCCCTGAAAGATTTGTCTTTACGTTTGCCCGCCAGACCGTTGCTACGGTTTATATATATGTATTTTATCTTAGGCGGATGTTTAGATGGACGTGCCGGAGTTGCTTGGTGTACATTACAGGCATTCTACGAATACCTGATTTTGCTCAAAGTCTGGGAAATGAAGTATCTACCAAAACCTAATTTAGATACAACAGCAATTTTGGTACAAGAGAGTACGCAACAGGTGCAATGCGCGGATTCTGAAACTACACAGGTTGATGCGGCGTGAAGAGGGCTGGAGATTAGAAGGATTTCTTGTATAGCGATCGCAAAATCATAGGGCGCACAGATGTGCTACACAGATCCCTGACTTCGTAAAAGTTGTCGGGGATCTTGTTTTTCATAATTCAAGGCTAGATAAAACAGACTTCCAACGTCAGAACTTGCAACAATCATTTACAAGTCTTATAAAGAAAAGTAACATCCTCTAAGAATAACCAGTCGCCATCGGATTGGTTAGTGTCTATGTGTATGCTTATAGGAAAATAGCTGATTTCCAGCAGCAGGAAACTTGCTAACGTTTTAGACAGTTACTTGCGGCAGAATCTGCCAAAGTTAAAGCCTTCGGAATTTGACGAATCTGCTGGTATGGATACGAATAACAAAAGTTCCTCTAGCTTAAAACAGGAGAATCGGGGCTTGGTAATCGATCGCCTAAAACAGGACTTAAAAAACGACCTGATTGCTGGTTTGTTGGTAATAATTCCCCTAGCAACCACTATCTGGCTGACAATTACCGTTGCAAGTTGGGTAATCAACTTTCTCACCCAAATTCCCAAACAATTGAATCCCTTTGATGGGTTAAACCCGTTTTTAGTAAATATACTTAATTTATTAGTAGGCTTGGCTGTACCACTACTAAGTATATTACTAATGGGCTTGATGGCTCGAAATATAGCTGGGCGCTGGTTGTTAGATTTTGGTGAGCGATTATTACAGGCAATTCCTTTAGCAGGGCAGGTATACAAAACTCTCAAACAGCTTTTAGAAACAATACTGAAAGATTCTAATGGCAAGTTTCGCCGAGTAATTTTGGTAGAGTATCCTCGCCGAGGAATTTGGGCGATCGCTTTTGTTACTGGTGCAATCAGCAGTGATATCCAAGCCCAGATGTCTCGCCCTGTACTAAGTGTTTTTATCCCCACCACGCCAAATCCGACTACCGGATGGTACGCAGTCGTTCCTGAAGACGAGGTGGTGAACCTTTCCATGTCGATTGAAGACGCCTTTAAAATAGTTGTATCAGGTGGCATTGTCGCCCCCAATACGCCTTTGGTTTTTTCCAACGAGTCCACATTGGAAGTGAAACACGAAGAAATCAAGCAGCAGGTTATTCCCGTTGAAGAAACGTGAAGAAGGCAGGAGGTTGGAATAAAGAATAGCAAATCGCACCCCATCTAATTCCAAGCCACCAAATCGTTCGCGCCGTTTCTCGGTTGGAGTATTTGTTGAAATTCAGATGTAGGGAAACCTCTACTCCAAAGAAGTTGAAGCAAAATTTTTTTGAAGACAGATTTTTCTTTCGATGTTTTTGTTACAATCATTGAAATTTTTACCTAAAAATACCACTATGGCTTTATACGCTGAATTACATAGACATCTAGGCGGCTCGGTCGTACCACGAGTTTTATGGCGATATTTCGAGCGGCATTCTTCGGAGTTAATTTCCCGCTTTACTGACTATTCAGATTTTGAAGATTTTTATACCCGCCCACGTAACACCCTAGATGAGTATCTAGAATTACACACCTTGGTAGAAAGTGTGCAAACTGTAGAGACTTTGCCTTACTTTATCTATCGTTTGGTGCGTGGTGCTTACATATTTGAAAATTTGGCTTATCTGGAACTGCGCTACACTCCTTATTTGCGGACACCTGAGCATCTGAGTCAATCTGCAAGAATTGATAAGATGGCAGAAATTGTGCGAGTAGTAGGACTTGCCAGCCAGCAGCCAGAATATCCGATTGTTACTAGCCAAATTCTCTGTATGCATACGCGCCTACCTTATGAGGTGAACAAGGCGATTGTTGATTTGGCGGCACAAAATAAGCAGTATGTCTGTGCAGTAGATGTAGCAGGAGGTGATAGTTATTACGCCGATCGCTTAGAAGAATGGATTAGCTTATATGATTATGCGCGATCGCAGGGCGTTAACACCACGGGACATCTATATGAAACCACTGCTGGTTGTTACCCAGAACTATTACCATATTTGATGCGGATTGGTCACGGCATTCAAATTCCCCTACTATATCCAGAGCTACTTAATGATGTGGCTAGACGCGGACAATGTTTAGAGGTTTGTCCGACAACTTACCTAAAAACTGGAACTTTGCAAGATATACGTCAACTCAAATTAGTTTTTGACCGTTGTCTTGATGCTGGGGTTGATATCGCTATCTGTACTGATAATGCTGGATTGCACAATGTGCGTCTACCGTTTGAGTATGAGAATCTCTTAACTTACAACATTATTAGTTTTGCACAACTACAAGCTTGTCAAGATGCGGCTTTCCGTCATGCTTTTGCTTGGCCTTACAGTCAACGTCCTGCATCACTGTTGAACGGTTTGCTCAAACCTGAACCAGCTAAAATTTTGTCCATGAGAGATAGTAATTAACGAATCGCCTAAAGATATTCATAAAGTAAGGTGATTTAATGTTAATTAATGTTGCAATTACTAATTTTTTCTGATGCCATAGAAAAAGTTGTAATACATAATAGATATCTTGCAAAATTAATGTTTTATAAATTAAACCACAGATGTACACAGATAATTTATCAGTGTTTATTTGTGGTTCTTTTGTTGCTGAGAAAGGATTCTTGCTAGAAGTCGTATATAGCGTGCCCCCAGAAGTTATAAACTATAATTTATGGCATCTACTATTCAAGCTCTACCAACAGAAGTTGTATATCTCATTACAGCTGGAGAGGTAATCGACTCTTTAGCCTCTGTGGTGCGGGAATTGGTAGAAAATTCCCTAGACGCAGGTGCAACGCGAATTGTGGTTTCTCTGTGGCCGCAGCAATGGCGAATTCGGGTGGCAGATAATGGCTGTGGAATGAACCTAGATGATTTGCAACAAGCAGCCACAGCCCACAGCACCAGTAAAATTCGCTCTAGTGCCGATTTGTGGAAAATTAATAGCTTAGGGTTTCGTGGTGAGGCATTACACAGTTTAACCACTCTGGCAGATTTAGAAATTTTGAGTCGTCCTCTGGGGGGAAATTTAGGATGGCGGATAATTTATGGCGATGGCGGGAAAGTTGTACAAGTTGAAGCAACTGCGATCGCACCTGGTACAGTAGTTACAGTTTCTCATCTTTTCGGTAATTGCTCATCACGTCGTCAGGGATTACCCACAACAGCACAGCAAATGAAAGCTGTGCAAGCCACAATTCACCAAATCGCCCTCTGTCATCCCCATGTCACCTGGCAGATTTGCCAAAATGACCGTCAATGGTTCACCATTTGTCCGGCTGCCACAACTGGACAACTACTACCGCAAATTTTACCGCAAGTGCGACAAGGTGACTTGCAAGAAGTAAAACTCGAAATACCCAACCCACTAAATTCAGAACCCCTAACTCCTAACTCCTCACTCCTCACTCCCCACTCAGCACTCAGCACTCAGCACTCAGCACTAAATTTAGTGGTAGGATTACCCGATCGTACTCATCGTCATCGTCCAGATTGGGTACGTGTAGCCATTAACGGCAGGATGGTGAAGACACCGGAACTAGAGCAAACGATATTATCAGCATTTCACAGAACATTACCACGCGATCGCTATCCAATTTGTTTCTTACATCTTGCCATTTCCCCCGATCAAATTAACTGGAATCGCAATCCAGCAAAAACAGAAATTTACCTCAACGAAATCATTTATTGGCAAGAACAAATTACCCAAGCAATTAACCAAGCACTCAGCATTTCTTCTAATAATCTCAAAGAAGCTGTCCACACAACACGAGTTAGTAAATTACTCAAAGCCGCAGAAGCAAAAGGCAGCTACAATTTCAATTCTCAAAATCCTAACGAAAATCCCAAAACTCCTAACTCCTCACTCCCAACTCCTAACTCCTTAAAAGCTGTCGCTCAAGTTAGCAACACCTATATTGTGGCGGAACATTCAGGTGGTATG
>NZ_JADEXF010000419.1 GCF_015207245.1 Nostoc cf. edaphicum LEGE 07299 | reverse complement strand
ATTTTTATAGTTCAGAGAAATCATTTTGATGATTAACCAAATCTTGCGCCGCTTAATTCCCAAGTGGATATCGTTGATAAAATTCAGGAATATCCCCTTTAACAACCAACATAAATTATTCTTTTCTTCTCCTTTACCAGTAGTGGGGGCTTTTGTTACAGGTCTTTGTCTGAGCTTGCTATTTGCTGCTTGTTCATCGACACCGACTGTTAATGCCCCTAATCCCAATGCCACATCTCAGGGTAATTCTACTTCCAGTAAAGCAACAGTAGTCAGATTTGGTTATCAGAAATCGACCATTTTGCTGAGAACTAAGGGTGTTTTAGAAAAGCGTTTGGCACCAGAAGGAATAACTGTAAAGTGGACTGAATTTCAAGCGGGGCCACAACTACTAGAAGCGATGAATGTAGGTAGTATTGACATTGGCCCTGTGGGAGAATCACCGCCAATCTTTGCCCAAGCAGCGGGAGCATCACTAACTTATGTTGTTGGTACTGCTGCTAGTCCGGCTGGTTCAGCAATTCTTGTTCCTCAAAATTCACAAATTCAAAAAGTTACTGACTTGAAGGGCAAAAGAGTTGCCTTTCAAAAAGGATCTAGTGCCCACTTATTGTTAGTCCAAGCTTTAGAAAAATCTGGATTAAAATATACAGATATTGAACCTAAGTATTTGGCTCCGGCTGATGCTCGTGCTGCATTTGTGAAAGGAAGTGTAGATGCCTGGGTAATTTGGGACCCATTTTATGCAGCGGCCCAAGAGGCAACTAAAGCCAGAGTCCTAATTGATGGCACAGGAATTAATAAACAGGGAGGATATTATTTGATGACTCGCAAATTTGTCACTGAAAATGCCCAAACTGTCAAGGCGATAGTGGAGGAAATTAAAAATCTTGAAGAATGGTCTAAACAGAATCGAGAAGAAGTAGCAAAAACTCTCGCACCTGTGTTAGGAATTGATTTAGAAACGATGAAAAAAGCAACTAACAGGCGGACTTTTGGGATTGTACCAATTGACGACAATCTGATAAATCTACAACAAGGTGTTGCAGATACATATTACAAATTGAAGTTAATTCCCAAAGAAATAAATGTGAAGGATGCAGTGTTGACAAAAGAAGAATATGCTGCTTTCTCACCAAAAACTTAAACTAGTACAATGAATCGGCTGTAGGGGCATAGAGATGTATGCACCTACAGATGAAATTGGTATTAGTAGCAAATTTGAAAATGTAAATCTTGGAATTGATTATGACTAATCCTACAGAACTACTGCGATCGCGCTACGGTGAAATTCCCTTCAATCCCGAAATTGCATGGAATGATTCGCTAACAGCACTACTATCTCACCGTTCAATTCGGTCTTATCTATCCGATCCTTTACCACCGGGAACTCTGGAATTGCTAATTGCAGCCGCCCAATCTGCATCTACTTCCTCTAATTTGCAAACCTGGAGTGTGGTAGCAGTCGAAAATCAACAGCGCAAAGAGGAGTTATCCAAGTTGGCGGGAAACCAAGCACATATTAAGCAGGTTCCTTTATTCTTGGTTTGGTTAGCAGATTTGGCGCGTCTAAGTCATGTTGCTGACAGTCGCGGCATATCTCACGATGCGCTGGAATATTTGGAAATGTTTGTGATGGCAACAATCGATGCAACGTTGGCGGCGCAAAATGCCGCAGTTGCAGCTGAGTCAGTTGGTTTAGGAACAGTATATATCGGTGGAATCCGAAACCACCCGCAAGAGGTAGCACAGATATTGAATTTGCCCTCCTCTGTGTATGCTGTATTTGGATTATGTGTGGGCTATCCAAATCCTGAAGTAGAAGCGGCGATTAAGCCAAGGTTGCCCCAGTCAGCTGTGCTGCATCGTGAAACTTATAAATTGGCAGAGCAAGAAGAAGCGATCGCTCACTACAACGAAATCATCAAAGAATTCTATACTGAACAAAAGATGAATGTTCCTGGTGATTGGTCAGAACACTCAGCCCAACGCATCGCCACTGTAGAATCATTGAGAGGACGCGATCGTTTGCGTGAAGCTCTCAATAACCTTGGCTTCAAGTTACTGTAAACAACAAGAATCAAGATTATGGATTTGCAACTCCGTGGCAAAGTCGCCTTAGTAACAGCTGCTAGTAAAGGTTTGGGCAAAGCTACAGCGAGGCAATTTGCCCGTGAGGGTGCAAAAGTTGCCATCTGCGCCCGCAGTGAGTTAATTGACAAAACTGCTGCGGAGATTGCAAGCGAAACAGGAACAGAAGTGCTATCTCTGCGTGCGGACGTTACTAGTCAAGAAGATATTGAACGGGTAATTAACGCCACAGTGGAAAAATTCGGCGGGTTGGATATCCTCGTTACCAACGCTGGAGGCCCACCTGCTGGCAGTTTTGATGATATTGATTTGGCAACTTGGGAAACTTCGCTCAACTTGACTTTGCTGAGTGCGGTACGTCTGGTAAAGTACGCTCTACCTCACTTACGCCAATCTACTGCACCAGCAATTCTGACTATCACCTCAACCTCAACTAAACAACCAGTCCAAAATCTGGTTTTATCTAATTCCATTCGATTAGCAGTGATTGGTTTAACGAAAACTCTCAGCCAAGAACTGGGTAGCGATAAAATTCGCGTCAACAGTATTCTACCAGGCTGGACATATACAGAACGGGTAGAAGAATTGATCGATGCCCGCATTGCTAAAAGTGGTGAAACGAAAGAAGCAGAAATTGCTAGAATCAATGGGACAGTCCCTTTGGGTCGTATGGGGACACCAGAAGAGTTTGCCAATGTTGCGGTATTTCTGAGTTCACCAGCAGCCTCATTTGTGAACGGAGTCATGCTGCAAGTAGATGGCGGAATTATTCAAAGCACATTTTGAGCGGCTTGATTGAGCGAACATAATTCAGGAGTCAGGAGTCAAGAGTCAGAATTCAGAATAAATTCTCTACGACTGGCGGCTAGCGAGTCATTGTACCCTTACGCAGTTTTCCTCGTGCCCCCTGCTCGGTTGTTGAGTTTCGACTACGCGGCAGTTGAGCGTAGTCGAAACAATGCCTCCTGCTTTCCTCGAAAAACTAACTTTGACTACTTTCATCATTTCTTCAATTGTTCTAAATAGACAGCAATCACTATCATAATGCTGTTACATCTTTGTTAAGAATAGTTACAACTTCTTAACACAAGGAAATATTTCTGATGGAAGTCTCACTTGAAAAGAATGCACCACATCGGGTTGTTATCGTTGGTGGCGGCTTTGGTGGACTGTATACAGCAAAAGCTTTGAAGAAAGCAAATGTAAATGTTACTCTCATTGATAAACGTAACTTTCACTTATTTCAGCCGCTTTTATATCAAGTTGCCACAGGTACGCTATCACCTGCTGATATTTCTGCACCATTGCGATCTGTATTCAGCAAAAGCAAGAATACAAAAGTTTTGTTGGGAGAGGTAAATGATATCGATCCAAAAGCGCAACAAGTTATTTTGGGTGATGAAGTAGTACCTTATGACACATTGATTGTCGCCACAGGTGTTAACCATTCCTATTTTGGTAAAGATAACTGGAAAGAATTTGCTCCTGGCTTGAAAACTGTTGAAGATGCCATAGAAATGCGTCGCCAGATATTTTCGGCATTTGAAGCGGCAGAAAAAGAAACCGATCCAGAAAAACGCCGTGCTTTGTTGACTTTTGTGATTGTCGGGGGTGGGCCCACCGGTGTAGAATTATCCGGCGCGATCGCAGAACTAGCATACCAAACTCTCACAGAAGATTTCCGCAGCATCAACACCTCAGAAGCGAGAATTTTACTATTGCAAGGTGGCGATCGCATCCTCCCACACATTTCACCAGAATTATCGAAAGTAGCAGCAGAATCTTTGCAAAAGTTGGGTGTGGCTGTCTACACCAATACCAGAGTGACAAATATTGAAGGTAACATCGTTACTTTCAAGCAAGGCGATGAATTGACAGAAATTACCTCAAAAACTATCTTGTGGGCAGCAGGTGTTCAAGGTTCGCCTATGGGGAAAGCCCTAGCAAAAAGTACAGGTGTAGAGTGCGATCGCTCTGGACGTGTGATTGTAGAACCAGACTTGTCTATCAAGGGTTATAACAACATTTTTGTAGTGGGAGATTTAGGCAACTTTTCCCATCAAAATGGTAAACCCTTACCTGGTGTTGCACCTGTAGCCAAACAACAAGGAGAGTATGTAGCTAAACTCATTAAACGCAGGCTTAAAGGTGAGACTTTGCCAGAGTTTCGTTACAATGACGTGGGTACTTTGGCGATGATTGGGCAAAATTTAGCTGTTGTAGATTTAGGCTTAGTCAAACTCAAAGGTTTCATTGCTTGGCTCTTTTGGCTAGTAATTCACATCTACTTTTTAATCGAGTTTGACACTAAAGTAGTAGTAGCAATTCAGTGGGGATGGAATTATATCACCCGTAATCGTCGCTCTAGATTGATTACAGGTCGAGATGGTTTTGTAGAAGGAAAAACTGTTAACAAGAGGGTGCAACAGCCTTCTGGGACACCTCTGTAACTTCAGGTATCGCAACCGATAGTACTCATATCGTGTCCTGCAAAAGACTTATCATTTAGAGCGTAGGGGAGCAGGGGAGCAGGGGAGCAG
>NZ_JADEXF010000418.1 GCF_015207245.1 Nostoc cf. edaphicum LEGE 07299 | reverse complement strand
CGCCCTTGCCGTGCATTTAGTCAAATCTTTGAGTAACAATGAAGAGGACTGAAAAAGGCAACTATCATGACTATTCGTGAAACTGCGATCGCAAAATTGCAGCAACTTTCTGAACCACTCCTGCAAGAAGTGACCGACTTTATTGATTTTGTTATCCACAAACATCAAGTTAAAAATGCTGACAGTCAGCCTAATGAACCACTTGTGGAAAAATGGTCACAATGGTTTGAGGCTGTGGATTCCCTAGAGGTATCTCCACCTGAAGCAGTCAGCAATTATCAGCAACTCCTACTCAACAAGTATCGGCAACAAGGGCTAGAGCTATGATCCTGTGCGATGCAGGAGTCTTATTGTGTTTAGTTGATCCCACTCAGCCTCAGCACAATGCTTATAAAATCGCAGTGATGCATTTGGCAAAGCCTCTGGTCACAACCTGGTCATGCCTGACAGAAGCTATGTATCTTGCCCTGCATCGTGGCGGCTGGCAAATGCAAAAACAGTTGGGGCAGCTTCTTTTAGATAAACTGTTGACCATTTACGAGATTCAGGAAAGTGATTACAGCCGTTTGTTGGCGCTGATGGAACAATACCGCGATCGCCCAATGGATTTAGCAGATGCAACGTTGGTTTTGACGGCTGAAAAGACAGGGTATCGTCAAATTCTCACTCTCGATTCTGATTTCTTATTTTATCGAATTGGTCATCAAGACACCTTTGAAATTATTTCAGTCTGAAGCAATGAGTAACCAAATCACGATTTAGATGAGGTTTAGCAACGCTAGGATGGATGTCTGTTTGAATGACCTGCGCGTAGGTGTAGCCCGTCGTGGAAATTCCTAGCCAACAGGTATTCTTAGAGAAAGCGATCGCAAAACCATAGCAGAGATTTACAGTGCTGCATCTACGCCCGTCGTAGATATCGCCCTTAGGGAAATATCTCTGTTTAATAAAACGTATTGACAACGTAAATACACAATGTCTACTATGTAAGCTATGGATGTGTATTTCGTGCTTAATGGTGTCACTTTCGTTTGGAACGAAGAAAAAGCTTGGACAAATCCTAGCAATCATGATGGCGTGACATTTCAGCAAGCCACAGAGGTATTTTTCGATCCGTTTTTAGTGGTTGTTGATGCAAGTCGCAATGATGAACAAAGAGATGCTGTTATTGGCTTAGACAAACGGTGGAATCTTCTGTATGTCGTCTACATTGAACGTAAAAACGACATAATTCGGATCATTTCAGCTCGTAAAGCTACACGTAAGGAGCGAGAATATTATGAAGGCTGAAGCATTGAAAAAGCGACTCGATAAAAATCGTCCAATGACTACAATCACAATTCGTATTCCCGAAGATGTCATTGAAGATTTGAAAAGAATAGCACCATTACTGGGATTTTCTGGCTATCAGCCGTTAGTTCGTGCCTATATTGGACAAGGGCTAAGAGTTGATCTGGAACGACTAGAGGATGATACTATCTCAGCACTGATTGCTAGCTTGAAGCGTCATGGTGTTAGCGATGAGGTTATCCATGAAGCCCTCAGTGAAGTTACTCAAAAATAGTTCAATTGCGATCGCCCTTGCTGTAAATTTAGTCAAATTTTTGAGTAAAAATGAAGAGGACTGAAAAAGGTAATTATCATGACTATTCGTGAAACTGCGACGCCGAATAGCCCGTCCTAGACATCGCTCTTTTGCATATTTTCACACAAAGCGATCGCCGATCAAAAATTATCAATATATTTTCTTAGAAACACTAATTTATTTGTCATATCCTCGGCTTCCATACTTTCTACCAATTTCAACAATCCTCTTTGTTTTCAGAGCGTTACATTCTGCTTGATATAAAGCAATTTCTCTATCCATTGCCTCCTGATTAGCATAGTAAACCACCAAAATACAGATAACTTGTATGTTACTTGTTCCAACAGATGACCTGCTTCCGCTCGTAACCAAATTATGAAAAATATTGGGTTGACGCAAGGAAAAATTACAGTTCCAGAAAGCACGACTCTAGAAGAGTTCTTAAAACTTCCATATATTGAAGAGTCACCAACTTGGGAATATATTAACGGAGAGGCAATTCAGAAACCTATGGGAGGAGGTAAACACAGCTTATTGCAAAAACGTTTAGTTGCAGTGATTGATGGGTTGGGAACTAACTACGAAGCCTTTCCTGAATTACGCTGTACCTGCGGTAATCGTTCAGTAGTTCCTGATGTGGTTGTGATCTCTACCAATCAAATACCACTGGATGAGAGCGGTGATATTATTAGCAGCGGGATTAATTTTGCACCCCCTTGGATCATCGAAATTCTTTCCCCTGCTCAAAGTCAAACGAAAGTAACTGGCAATATTTTACACTGTTTGAGAAATGGTAGTCAGCTAGGATGGTTGATTGATCCAATTGAACGCTGTATTTTAGTTTATCAGCCTAATTCTTTACCAGATTTGTTAGCAGGACAAGATATATTACCAGTGTTAGAAGATTTAAATTTGACGCTCTCTGTTAATGAAGTATTTGCTTGGTTACAGCGTAAAAATTGATATTATTCCTAGATCTTCTCATGTTAGAGATAAATATGCGTAAATTTCCTGTATAAGAAACACTGATCTCTCAAGTTATTACTGGGGTGTAATGCTGTCCAATCAGGATACTTAAACTCACTAAGTCAGTGAGCATCTAAATATCCACTCCAGTTTATCTGCACTATGCTTGCTACTACTTTCATTTCACAAAAACTCGACACGTCCCAACATCTCTTCAGGTGTCATCACCTCATACATCAAAACCAAAGTTTCAATGATTTCACCAATTGAACGAGTTCCTTTCTTAGAGTAGGTAATACCAGGATGATCGAGCCTAGAACTTGCAATAATCAAAAAATCTGCATCTTGGGTGAACAATACTCGCTGTGTTTCCTGAATAAACGCTAATTGGACTCCATCGCTTTGAGTACGTAATTCCACATCGTTGGTAGTTGTGACATCAATTCCATAACGGCGCAAGCCAAGGGCGATGTCTACGACAAGCCGCTTCGCGTCTACGCAGGATCGACATTTTCATCCAGATGAAAGCGAATTCGCTCACTCATTCCTCAACTGTCTGAGTTTCTCTTGAAGACGCGACGGATGATTTTGCTTCAGTACCTCAACTAACTCATTCTCTTCTGCTGTACGGCGATCAATCTCGTCTCGGTGATCAAAGTAATAAGCCATTGCTGCATAAACAGATGCCAGTGACAGGTCATACTTACCAGCAATCTCTAGCAAGGAATACCCTAGCTTTAAATGCATCACTGCCACATCTTCTACAGCAATACGAGTATTGACAATGCAAGGTTTGCCACTCCGCACATCAGAAGAGATTTCAATATGCTCCCGACTGACTAACTGCATCAAAGAACCTTCTACATTTATTCCATATTTTAATAATACAGATTTTTTTGCCGAACCCTTGAAACACTGTGAATTTGGGGTGGTGTTGGGTTAAAAAAGAAACATGAAAATTATCAAACCCATCACCAATTGGTTAGAAACCCGCGCCAGTGCCCCTGCATACGGCGGTTGGGTGCTAGCATTAACCGCTATTTGTTTTTTTGGCGCAGGTATCAATACGATGGCTGGTTGGCTGTATGCCATTAGCGGCATCAGTTTTGCCCTTTTGGGTGTAGCAGCCATCTTACCGCCGCGATCGCTCACAGGTCTATCCATCACCCGCCGTCCCATGCAACCTGTGTCAGCAGGTGACGATCTAACGGTGGAATTAGAAATCTGCAATCAGACACAGCAGCCTGTAAGCTTATTGCAAGTTGAAGATATACTGCCCTTCGTCTTAGGGAAACCAATACAAAAGGCAATTGAAACAATTCCTAGCCAAGGTAGTTACCGTTGGGTATATTACCACCCGACTCAGCGCCGAGGTGTTTATCGCTGGCACACAGTTGAACTTGGTTCTGGTGCGCCTTTGGGGTTATTCTGGTGTCGTCGTCAGCGTGATTGTGCTGCCACAGCGATCGTCTATCCCACAGTGTTACCCTTGGCTACCTGCCCCCTAATAGATGAAATGGGGCAAGAAGAGAGCAAAAGGGGCGATCCTCGTGGTAGACCCTTGCAGACAGCGACAACCGGGCTGGTGCGATCGCTCCGTCCCTATCGTCTAGGAGATCCTACTCGTCTGATTCACTGGCGAACTAGCGCCCGCTATGGCGAATTAAGGGTGCGGGAGTTAGAGATGGTGACAGGTGGACAAGAAATAGTTATTGCCCTTGACAGTGCTAGCAATTGGAAAGAAGAAAACTTTGAACAAGCAGTAATTGCCGCAGCTTCGCTGTATTTTTACGCACAGCAACAACAATTACAGGTGCAACTGTGGACAGCATCAACAAATTTAATTAAAGGCGATCGCTTTGTTCTAGAAACCTTAGCAGCAACCAGAGCCTTAGAAGATGCCAGTTCAGTTGTTCCTAAAAGCTATCCCTTGATTTGGCTGACTCAAAACCCCCTGAGCCTTGCTACTCTTCCTCAAGGGAGTCGCTGGGTTTTGTGGCCAAATGTCTCCTCAGCAGCAGAACCAGAGGTAATTAATTGGGAACACCCTGGTATAGTTTTGCAAAGCGATGGTTTACTGCAACCC
>NZ_JADEXF010000417.1 GCF_015207245.1 Nostoc cf. edaphicum LEGE 07299 | reverse complement strand
CTATTACTCTCTGCTCAATCGAAAGTAGAGCTATTTCAAGAGGACTTTTACCATGAAATTAAAATTCGCTTAATTAGAGATTCAGCTAATATCGGCAAACCTTTTGAGAATCCGATGAACTAAGAAAGTCAAAAATAGTTGTAGTTATACAGATAATTTATCTAGAATTTCGCTCTGTCACTGGTAACAGCGCCCTAAATTTATGTATGGAAAGACAAAACAATTTAAATCTAGAGTGCGGGCATCAGGATTTCAGGCTGACTTGTTAGAAAAATAGGAATTTATTTATGGGGTTTTCCTCCTGCCTTCAACATAGCTGCTTCTTAACATTGTCATAGATTTTTGATTCAGCCCCAAAATCCGAGTAAATTGAAAAGATAAGCGATCGCTTGTCATCTAAGTATACCGATGGTTGTAATAACCACTAAATTCCTGTTATCCCTATTGTGGGGGATGACTTAGAGCAGAAATAAAAACTGATGATTAAGTATCACTCGATGAAAGTAAACTGGCTTGTGGTTGAGGAATAAATTTTTATGAAAGCGATGATTCTCGCGGCTGGCAAGGGTACTCGCGTGCGTCCGATTACGTACACTATGCCCAAGCCAATGATGCCCATCCTGCAAAAGCCAGTGATGGAGTTCTTACTGGAACTGTTACGCCATCATGGATTTGACCAGATTCTAGTCAATGTTAGTCATTTGGCTGAGGAAATAGAAAACTATTTCCGTGATGGTCAGCGGTTTGGGGTGCAAATTGCCTATTCCTTTGAAGGAAAAATTGATGACGACGGTAAACTGGTGGGCGAAGCGATAGGGTCTGCTGGAGGGATGCGGCGTATCCAAGACTTCTCACCGTTTTTTGATGATACCTTTGTGGTTTTGTGCGGTGATGCTTTAATTGACTTGGATTTAACTGCGGCTGTTAAATGGCATAAATCCAAAGGAGCGATCGCTACCATTATTACTAAATCTGTCCCCAAGGAAGAAGTTTCTAG
This sequence comes from Nostoc cf. edaphicum LEGE 07299, assembly GCF_015207245.1. Lineage (GTDB taxonomy): Bacteria > Cyanobacteriota > Cyanobacteriia > Cyanobacteriales > Nostocaceae > Nostoc > Nostoc edaphicum_B. The sequence goes on along the minus strand of NZ_JADEXF010000417.1, from coordinate 3,653 downwards.
CTATGGTGTGGTTGTGACTGACGAAGAGGGACGTGTCAAAGCTTTCCAAGAAAAACCTTCAACTGAAGAAGCCCTCAGCACCAATATCAATACAGGTATTTACATCTTTGAGCCAGAGGTTTTTAACTATATTCCCTCTGATGTCGAATATGACATTGGTAGCCAATTGTTTCCCAAATTGGTAGAAATCAAAGCCCCCTTTTACGCCATTCCTATGGACTTTGAATGGGTAGATATTGGTAAAGTCCCAGACTATTGGCGGGCGATTCGCGGTGTACTACTGGGTGAAATCAAAAATGTGCAAATTCCTGGCCATGAAGTCGCCCCCGGCATCTACACTGGCTTAAATGTTGCCGTAAATTGGGACAAAGTAGATATCACAGGCCCCGTTTACATTGGTGGTATGACGAGAATCGAAGACGGAGCTAAAATTGTTGGCCCAGCGATGATTGGCCCCAATTGTTGGATATGTAGTGGTGCAACAGTGGAAAACAGCGTCATTTTTGAATGGTCGCGCCTGGGCCCTGGAGTTCGGTTAGTCGATAAGCTAGTATTTGGACGTTATTGTGTAGATAAAACTGGCGCTGCGATCGATGTTCAAGCCGCTGCTTTAGACTGGCTGATTACTGATGCCCGTCAGACACCGCCATCACATACCCCTGTTGAGCGACAAGCGATAGAGGAATTGTTGGGGACGAACGTAAATTAGGGGACAGGGTATAGGGTATAGGGAACAGAGAATAAATCTGTAACCTATACCCTGTAACCTCTACCCTAACTATTTAAGTACGTATATCTTCTAAGACTCTGCTCGTAGGTTTGCAGTAGTCGTTGAGATTCTGCTAGGGTAATGCGCTTTTCTTCTAATGCTTTCTCGCAACGCTGGCGAATGTTTTCCACCATATCTTCGGAGTCATACTGGACGTAGCTTACTACTTCGCTCATGGTGTCACCTTTGACAACGTGTTCAATTTGGTAGCCTTTGGGGGTTAATTGGATGTGAACGGCGTTGGTGTCGCCAAACAGGTTGTGCAAATTGCCCATGATTTCCTGGTAAGCTCCATTCAAGAACATTCCTAAATAATAGGGTTCTCCAGGCTTATGGGTGTGTAGTTCTAAAACCGACTTGACATCGCGCAGGTCAATAAAGCGGTCGATTTTACCATCACTGTCGCAGGTGAGGTCTGCTAAAATTCCTCGGCGGATTGGTTCTTCATCCAAGCGGTGGATTGGCATGATCGGGAATAGTTGATCGATCGCCCAGCAATCTGGTGCTGATTGGAACACTGACATATTCACGTAGTAGATGGAAGCCATGATTTTCTCTAGGTCTTCCAGTTCATCGGGTACGTATTCTTGCTGTCTAGTGATGGTAAGAATTTTTTGACAACAAGCCCAGTAGAGGCGTTCGGCTTTGGCTCGTTCTCTGAGACGTAAAATTCCTAAGTTGAAGCGACTGATGGCTTCTTCTTTGAATTGTGCAGCGTCATGGTAGAACTCTTGATAATTCTCTTTGTTGATGGATTGGTAAGTTTCCCAAAGATAATTAATAATCGGGGATTCTCCCTCTTGTGGAGGTTCTGGGTTGTCGAGAGGAACATCACTAGTACTGAGAACATCAAAAATCAGCACCGACTGATGGGAGGCGATCGCTCGTCCACTTTCACTAATCAGTGTTGGTACGGTAATCTGCCGCTCTGCACAGGTATCTTTTAACTCTGCCACGATGTCATTGGCATAGTTCTGCATATTGTAATTTTTCGATGCATAGAAGTTGGTTTGAGAGCCATCGTAATCTACGCCCAAGCCGCCACCAACATCAAGGTATTTCATATCTGCTCCCAGCATTGCCAATTCCACATAAATGCGGCTGGCTTCTTGGATAGCATCTTTAATCACATTAATGGCAGAGATTTGTGAGCCGATATGGAAGTGCATCAACTGCAAAGAATCCAGCAGGTTAGCTTCGCGTAACTTGTCAACAGCCTCGATGACTTCAGGCATTGTCAAACCAAATTTAGCGCGATCGCCACTAGAGGTTCCCCAGCGTCCCATACCTTGGGTACTGAGTTTAGCGCGAACACCTAATATCGGTTTAATACCTAACTGGCGATTAGCATCAATCACCAAATCAACCTCTTCAATCTGTTCTATGACGATGATTGGTGTTTGCCCTAGTCTTTGGGCTAGCATTGCCGTTTCAATATATTCTCGGTCTTTGTAGCCGTTGCAAACTAACAATGCTCCTGGTGTATCCAACACAGCTAGAGCAATCATTAATTCTGGCTTGGAACCGGCTTCTAAACCAAATTGATGGGGTTTGCCAAATTTCACTAAATCCTCAATCAAATGCCGTTCTTGATTGCATTTGACGGGAAACACGCCACGGTAGACACCAGGGTAATTGTAGCGAGCGATCGCTTTATTAAAACAAGCGTTTAACCGCTCAATCCGGTCTTCCAAAATATCGGAAAAGCGAATCAACATGGGAAGTCCCAAGTTTCGCTGTTTCATGGAGTTGACCAATTCAAACAAGTCAAGAGATCCCCCGCGATCGCCCTTGGGTGACACGGTAACGTGACCAGCAGCGCTAATGGAAAAATAAGGTTGTCCCCATCCTTCAATCCGGTACAAGGCTTCGCTATCCTCAATTTTCCAGGAGCGAGGTAAATCTCCTGTGGTAGGACTCGGTGGTAACAGTTTTTTGTGTTTATGATTTTTCACTTCTTTTTGTCCATTGGACGGTACTTGTACCACCTCGTCAGATGTAGCAGTTGACTCAACACCCATTTCTTCCTAACCTCTGTTTTTCACCCACGAGTTAACAATTTAGCGCATTCATTTAGGAACGTATATGCACCCAAGGATAATTTCTGAGATAAACTCTGATTGGTCAAGAGTCGTATGTCATTAGTCATTAGTCATTCGTCATTAGTCACTTGTACTGAGCGACTCGTGCCGAGCAGAGCCGAAGTATTGGTCATTAGTGGAAAACCCTTGGATTAAAGGCAGAGGACGACAAAGGACAATTGACAATTGACTAGATAAAAACTTTATTAAGCTTTGGGAGATCGCAATGGAGCGTACATTTTTAGCAATTAAGCCTGATGGAGTCCAACGGGCATTAGTGGGGGAAATTATCCGCCGCTTTGAAACCAAAGGTTTTACTCTAGTTGGTTTAAAGTTACTGAAAGTCAGTCGGGAATTGGCTGAACAACACTATGGTGTTCACCGAGAACGTCCCTTTTTTGGTGGTCTAGTGGAATTTATCACTTCTAGTCCAGTGGTGGCGATGGTATGGGAAGGCGATGGCGTTATTGCATCTGCCAGAAAGATTATTGGTGCGACAAATCCCTTAACAGCAGAGCCAGGAACGATTCGCGGCGATTTTGGACTAAATATTGGTCGTAACTTAATCCACGGTTCTGATGCTCCAGAAACCGCGCAACAGGAAATTGCCCTGTGGTTTAAGGATGAAGAATTGGTCAGTTGGCAACCACACTTAACGCCGTGGTTGCACGAGTAAGATATTAGGGGAGAGGTGACAGGTTATAGGTTACAGGGAATAATCTGTACCCTGTACCCTATTCCCTATTCCCTATTCCCTATTCCCTATTCCCTATTCCCTATTCCCTATTCCCTATTCCCTATTC
>NZ_JADEXF010000416.1 GCF_015207245.1 Nostoc cf. edaphicum LEGE 07299 | reverse complement strand
GTGGGGATCATTACTACGCCGAACCAACCGATGTAGATCCGGTTATTGGTGCTGGTGATCCATTCACAGAATCGATCCCATACGTTAGCGCTTGAGCGCTGTTGTAAGGTTGTTGTCATTGTTTTATAAATGCGATTATTTGCAGATGAATTAGGTAGGTTTGACTACCTGTTACACATCTTAAGGAATTTATTGCGTTTTGTAAAGTAATTTCAGAAAAAACTTTTTCTTGAGATTTACGCACCCACAGAAAATCCCCAAACCTTTGAAAAAGCGGGGACTTCAGATAGTGGATTATGAAAAATGCATTTTATTCTTCAATTCGTTGCTGGCTGCTTGGATATGGACTCTATACCCACTTCTTGTAAAGGTGGACGCACAGATAAATAAACCAATGACCCAAATAGCGGTATCAACGCTATTAACCAGAAAAACTGCGGATTTTTCCAGCCGCGACGCGCCATATCATCCCCCAGCAATGCGGGAAATAATAGACAAAGTAAGCAAAAATCTAAACTCATCACATGGATGAAGCGGTTAGTTTGCCACTCTTGCACAAAACTGCCCCAATCTCCACCTCTTATACCGTAGGTAACTAGAATAACTGTGGCTATTGTCAATACAAAACCAGTCACACGAGAATCTAGTAATTTGAGCAAGATATTCTTTTTACCGACAAACTGATTATTTGGTTCTCTAAAGGCTAAGTACGGCAACAAGGCAAAAGCACCAACTCCGAAAGAGGCAGTAGCAAACAGCCAAGCAGGTATTTTTTGTCCTCTACCATCAATAAAGACTACTGCACTGTAAATAAGAGGCCAGATGCCCATGAGGTTGAATAGTGCTATGAGTAACGGGTTAATGCCTTGCCACTGGCCAATAGAAAGGTTTTTAATTAACTCGAATGTACCGGGTTGCTCAGGAGGCGCGAGGAAAAAAGCATAAACCACAAATCCCAGCCACAGCAAGCTAAAGGCAATTTTTCTAACCATGAAAGATTTTGGTAGTATTAATTATTGATTTTGCCGCTATAAATTGGGCTATCTGCCTGCTATTATATTGTCTATTCGCTTAGACCCGTCGTGGCTTATCTCTAAATATCACATGACACGATTTAAGGATTGAAATAACTGAAAGCTTCTGAGAGGTAATCAGCAGCAGATGCTACTACTGCGATCGCACTTTCATAATCTAGGCGCGTTGGCCCCAAAACTCCCACACTTCCTACGGGTATCGAACCTCGGCGATAGTTAGAAGAAATCAAGGTGCAGGTGCGTATCGGTTCTAATAGATTTTCTGCGCCAATGCGAACCGTTACTTTTGGTTTTCCACCATCCTCTGGTTCTGGTTGTTCAAATATTAATCGCCACAGTTGATCTTGTTCTTCTTCCAGCAGGTGGATAATTGTTTGTACTTGCTGTAACTGGGAAAATTCTGGCTGGCGCAAAACTTCTGACACACCCCGAACCATAATTTGGGTTGCAGTCGGTGCAAGAGTGCGACGAGCCAATTCGGCAACTGAGTTTTTCAAAAATTCTCCGTAGCGTTGGAATTCTTGATCTAGTTCGCTCCAGTTGAGGTGGCCTAATTCCAACAGACTTCGCCCCCGCAAGTGACTATTCAAAAAGTTAGAAACAATCTGCAACTCACGATCGATTACCTCTGAATCCCGTTGTGTTTCTTCTGGTGTTGGCGACAAATCCATCAATTTGGAATGTGTCTCGTAACCATCTGTTACCACAATCAGCATGATCCGCCCAGCCTCAATTTGCACTAATTGCAGATGTCGCAATAGCGCTGTAGTCGTTTGCGGCATAGCGATCAAGCTAATGCAACCACTCAATGTTGCTAAAATCTGCGCGGCTCCTTGCAGTAGGGTTTCTAAACTTCGATCTTGCCACTGTAGCTGCTTTTGCAATGCCACCTCTACTTCTCGCCCTAAAGTTTCCGTTCGCGTAGCATCTCGCAGAGAAGGAATTAGCTGGTCAACATAAATGCGATAGCCTGAATCTGAAGGTACACGTCCAGCAGAAGCGTGTGGTTGGTAGAGCAATCCAGACTTTTCTAAAACACCCATCACATTGCGAATTGTCGCCGAGCTTACACCCAGGTCGTACTCCTCAACCAAAGCCTTTGAACCAACTGGCTCTGCCGTAGCAATGTAGTGACGTACCGTTGCCCAAAGTATATGCTGTTGTCGATTTGTTAACTGAACTTCCATTATGGTATGTTTTGCTGAAGGCAAATTTTAATCAAACTCTCAAGAGATTTGTGGATTTAATCGAAAACAGAAAATATTAATAATTTATTAAGGTATCAAATTATATAACTATATTATGATAAGTATCTTTAAAGTTTATGTACAAAGCATTTTTTAAGATTAGGGTTGAAATAGTAGCTCAACTTTTTTGCAAAAACTGCTAGTTATAATGTACCCTTCCGATGCTTTTTTCTAACCGTACTTTTGCATAAATTTCTGCTTGCAACAGTATTATTAGATACGTATTTTCTTCAGGGTCTACTACCGAACTGTAATTTAGAGCAATCCAACATTTTTGTGCAGATGTACTTGATGCCCAAATTTCAAACTTTCCGGCAAGCCTCTAAATTGATGTACTTCTATCTTTAGCATAGCAAAAGTCAGATGGAAGAGTAAGTTCCATCTGAATGATGTATCCGAGCAGAAGCTAATACTGGGGAATTGAAGGGTCTACTAATTGGGAATAGGCATCAATACCACCCGAAATATTTTGCACATTTGTAAAACCTTGAGCAATCAACCACTGGCACATTTGGGCAGAGCGGATGCCGTGGTGGCATAACACCAAGGTTTCGGCTTCGGGATTGAAGAGGGTAGGTACTTGATCTCCCCATTCAGCAAATTGACTTAAAGGTAGGTTAACAAAGCCTTCAATGCTAGCGATCGCCAATTCTTCTGGTTCACGCACATCTACTAGCTGAATACTTACATCACTAGAAGAAAGACGTTGCGCCAGTTCTTCTACACTAATTTGGTTCATGGGTTGACTAAAAGAATTCCCTATAAACAGTCCTAATCCTATTTATGGTGACAGAAAATCTCTGCCTTTGCATGAGTATCCATTCTGAAGAGGGTTGATTAATTCTGCTAGGCTTTCTGCTTAAATGGCTTTAAACCGTCTTTTTCAATAGGTTTAATGTGAATAGGCAACGTTCATTTATCGGTTTTATCGTAGCTGGGGCGATCGCCCTGCTAGTAATTGCGATCGCTGGCTTTTACTGGTTTTTCGCCAAAAGTCCGGCTAACCTCATTGCTTCTAGCTCTGGGCCTGGTGCAACCATATTCGTGTCGAAACTTTCCCCTGTAATGGTTTCGTTATTGACGAATCCTGACCGTTTGCAGGCGTTGGAGCGGGAAGAGGAACTATCTAAACTCAAAACCAGTTTATTTGCTAAAAGTGGCATAGATTACAAACAAGACATTCAACCCTGGTTAGGAGACGAAATTACATTAGCTATCACCACCTTAGATATCGATCGCGATCCAGAAAACGGACAACAGCAAGGGTATTTGTTGGCATTAGCAACCAAGCAACCTGAGAAAAGCCGCGAGTTTCTCGAATTGTTGTTTTCTAAACGAGCCTTAGCTGGTGCAAACTTAGCTGTTGAACAATATAAAGGTGTAAAACTGATTTCTGACAATTCTCAACCAGAACGAGACTTGCTTGCTGGTGCTGTTGTCGGTGAAAGCTTCGTCTTATTTGCCAACGATCCGAAAGTACTAAAAGATGCTATCAATAACGTCCAAGCGCCCGATCTGAATTTGACTAGCTCACCCGAATACCAAAAAGCTGCCGAAGAACGGCTTAAAGGGGGATTAGCTGTAGCTTTCTTGAATCTTCCCATCGTAGCAAAATGGCAAGGGTTAGAGTTACCAGAACAACTTTATAACAGCCAAATTATATCCTTGGTGTTAAATCCTAAAGGATTGCTTGCAGAAACCACCATTTTGACTTCATCGGAAATTGTCCCTCCATCTGCACCGCTATCTAAACCTGTGGGAGCATTGCAGTATGTTCCAGCATCCGCAGGTTTAGCAATTTCCGGCTCGAATTTGAGTAATTTGGCTGACAGTGATTTAGCCAAACTCTGGAAACAAGCAACAGCAACTATATATGGTTCTGAGGAAGATGTGGTTTCTCGGTTAGCAAAACCTTTGGCAGATGTTCAAAAACGCTGGGGTATAAACTTACCAAAGGATATTTTTAGCTGGGTACAAGGAGAATATGCCATAGCATTGTTACCTGGGAAAGAGCAAACAACTCCTCATTGGATTTTTGTAGTAGAAAAATCCGAGAGTGTGGAAAAAGGGGTTGCTCGATTAGATGCGATCGCCTCATCCAACGAACTCAGCATCAATACCCTGAATATAGACAAGCAAAAAATCTCCGCTTGGACAGAGTTAACCACAGCTACAAAAAAAAGTGATGTCAAAGAAGGAGCATCTTTCAGCATTGAAACAAAAGTACGGGGATTGCATACAACTTTAGGAAGTTACGAAATTTTCGCGTCTGACTTGGAGACGATGGATGAAATTCTCACAACCAAGGATAATTCCATAATTGACAATCCCAATTTCAAAGATAGTATCGCGGCAATTCCCCTACCAAACCAAGGT
>NZ_JADEXF010000415.1 GCF_015207245.1 Nostoc cf. edaphicum LEGE 07299 | reverse complement strand
TCTTTACCCTGTAAGCTGTACCCTATTCCCTTGTTCACTCTCCACCAATATAAAGACTCCCCAAACATCCAAGATATTATCAAATGCAGCAGAGCATAATTAATAACGAAATAACAAGCATTAACAAGGATATAAGTCAATGGTTGAAGAAAATGGATCGATTCGTACCCTATCGGTTGATATTGGCGGTAGTGGCGTTAAGGCTATGGTTTTGGATATTACGGGTAATCCTGTAACGGAAAGAGCGCGTTTAGATACACCGCAACCTGCAACACCGGAGGTTGTAATTAATGCAATTGTGGTCTTAGCCGCCGCTCAAGGTGAATTTCATCGCGTTTCGGTCGGTTTTCCCGGTGTGGTACGATGTGGAGTCACGGAAACAGCGGTAAACTTACATCCAGATTGGATCGGGTTTGATTTGGAAACAGCATTATTAAAACACTTACACAAGCCTGTTCGGGTGATTAATGATGCAGATATGCAGGGATTTGGTTCGATCAAGGGTTTAGGTGTCGAATTGGTGATTACTCTGGGTACAGGGTTTGGTTCGGCTTTATTTGTAGATGGTAAGCTGGTGCCAAATATGGAAATGGGACATCATCCGTTTCGTAAAGGAGAGACTTTTGAGCAGCAGTTGGGGCGTGCAGAGTTAGAAAAAATTGGTGATAAAAGGTGGAATAGGCGTTTAGAAAAAGCGATCGCATCCTTGCAACATCTGTTTAATTATGACTACCTTTACATTGGCGGTGGTGAAGCCGTAAGGGTCAATTTCCAGCTACCGTTAAATGTCAAACTTATCCCCAATATCACCGGTTTATTAGGCGGTATTGCTTTGTGGCGAGATGAAAAAAGATAAAAAGGTTTTCATTTCAATATCCACAACTGAGAGTATTAAGCGATATCTAAGGGCAGCCTACGCTACACGCTTTTTATTAAGGTGCATCTTTTCTCAAAAACCATTAATTTAGATAGTATTTCTGGTAACTTGATGGCTTGATTAATGATATTAATTTAATTAAATGGAATCGGAGGTGAGCAAATATGAACATGAAAATATTATCTGGAAAAATTAGTACATGATTTTTTTGTTTGCTTAGTGTATACTATCCCGGACAGCAACAATATTGTTGGTTAAAAGAAATATTGCTTGAAGTAAAATAAACTAAAATGAATGAAATTGGCCTGATGATGACGGGCGTATTCACAATAAGACAAGCATCTGGGGTCAATTTGCCACAGCAGCAATTATTGCAAATGGAAAATGACGTACACCAGTCAAAACAGAGTCAGTTAGAGATAGCTGCTAAAGTTACGCCACCTGAATTTATGCAGACAGATGAGATTTCCCAGGCTTCTCTCTCAGCGCTAAAACTAGAAAAAGAACACATACTTCAGAAAATCAACAAAAAGAATCTGGGACTAGTCTCTTCTAACTTAGGTAAGCCTAAGAAGTCTTTTCAGTCTGAAGGTAAAGTCCGTACAAAGGCTACAGGACGATTTCAGAAGTTTAGTAGCCAACCTCTACCGACTCTTTATTTTGGTAGTTCTGGTATTGCTGTCAGAGCCTTACAACAGCTATTAGTGTCTAACGGTTATGCTGTGAGAGTTGATGGGATTTTTGGCGCACTAACAGAGACTGCTGTCAAAGCCTTTCAAAACCAGCAGAATTTAGGTGTAGATGGAGTAGTTGGTCAACGAACTTGGAGTGCGTTGACAATTTAGTTATTTGTTGATTGTCCTTAGTCATTTGTCTTTAGTCTTTAGCTAATGACAAATGACGCCACGTGCTTAACTTGGGGAGACCCCAAGACCGCAGTGGCTCACAAATGACGAACTAACGGTACTGATGCTGCTCTAATAACTGTTGCGCTCTTGGCTTGTAAATTAAATAGAACAAAGCCTCGATATAGCGCAATAAATCTTCCCGATTTTCTTTTGAGGTAAAGTTCCAGAAGCCATAAATCCGTGCTAGTGATAACAACTTGCTAGTGTGAATTTTCCAAGTATAGGTGCTGTAAACTCGGTCAATTCCTCGCTGGGAAATTTCACTCCAATAGTTAGGATTTTGTTCGCATTTAGTGATGAAGTCTACAATTTTGGTGGCTGTCTCCTCTAAATTGGTCGGGTTAATCAAAAAGCCATTCACCTTATCTTGAATAATCTCTAATGGCCCACCAAACTGTGTGGCAAAAGTCGGTAATCCTGAAACCATCGACTCTAAAATTGTCAAACCAAAAGCTTCAAATAAAGCTGGTTGTACAAAAATTCCCTGATGATCGGCAATGACTCGATAAATTTCACCAGAATCAGTTTTAGTCAGGCGCACACCCAGCCAACGAATCTTTCCGTGGAGATTGTACTGGTCAATTATTTGGTAGAGTTTGATAATTTCGTCACGTTCTTCGTTGTCACCTGATTCTTCGACGCGTAATTTACCCGCTACCAAAATTAAGTTGCAATGCTCTTGTAATTCTTTACTTTGACCATAACATTCAGCTAAACCTGTGAGGTTTTTGATGTGATCGAGACGCGCCATTGAGAAGAGAGGGCGCTTGTTAGGATCGTCGAGTTTGCCAAAGATTTGCGTGGGATCTTCCAGAGTAAAGAGGGTTTCTGCAAGGCGTTGGCGATCGCTCTCTACTCGGTCTTTATTTCGGGTGTAGGGGAAGTAATTATTTTCGTTTACTCCAGGCGGTACGACATTAAATTTGGGACTAAATAGTTCAATGCCATTGGTAACATGGTACAACTCCGGCATGGTGAAGCACTTATAAGACTCGTACTGTCCCACACTATCTGGTGTCCCGACAATTTCTTGGTAGGTGCTGCTAATCACAAAATTGGCAGCATTCATGGCAATCAAATCAGCTGTGAATTGCAAGGAAAAATGATATTTCTCTTCTAATTCTTGCCAGTAGAGGTTACTGAACAAGTATTTAGATTTTTCCAAAGCATGGGCAACATTGCATTGAGTAACTTTCAGCCGTCGCGCTAACAAGAATGCTATTAAATTCCCATCAGTATAGTTTCCAACTATTAAGTCAGGTGTACCGTGAAATTCTGCCCGTAGTTCTCTTTCGGAATCAATGGAAAAAGTTTCTAGATAAGGCCAAAACTCAAACCGGGAAATCCAGTTTTGAGTCATGTTAGGATTGAATTCCCGTAAAGGCACTCGCAAAATCCAGGCATTTTCGGTATCGTGAACTTTTTCTAGCCGTTGATTACAAAGAGTGCCATCACTATTGGGAATCAAGCGGGTGAGAATAATCACCTTTGGCTCAACATTCAATTTCTCTAAACCCGCAAGCATCACATCTTCTTGTAGCTGCTTCTCTAGGCTCTTTGCCTGGTCAAGGACGTAAACTACCTGACCGCCAGTATCGGGACGCCCCAACACTCCCTCTTGCCCAAACCAACCGTGAGCTGACACCAAGACGATTTTAAAAATCATCGGGACACGAGAAATTAAAGCTTCTAGGGTCTGGGGATCGGCAGAATCAATCAATTCATCGAGAATATTTAAAGTTTCCCGGACTCGCGCTGCGGTGTTACCCCAACCCGGTTCAAAACCCATTGACTGCAATTGGAACCGGAATTGTTCGTAAGGTTCATCATCGGGGCGATTATTAACAAAACCGATAGCTTTCTTAACTTGCTCGGAAAGTTGCTGCTGTGATTGAATGCGATCGTTGAGTAGCAGTTGCACACCGTTGTAGTGGTGCAGGCGCAAAAAATTCAATAAGCTGTCCAGCAATTGTTTGGAGTCTTGAAATATTTTGCTGGATAGATAGCGGTTGAGAAATTGTACCCCTTTACCAATATTTTTGGGATCGCGGATGGTTGGGGTGTAGTCATAAAACGGGCCGAAGTCCAATTCTAGCAGATCGCCCTCGTTAGGATGATATTTGTTCACCAAGCGATCGCGCAGATCCAACAAATCCTGCACCGTCATCGGCTCAATGCTTAAGTCTGATGTCAACCAATAAACTTCTTGGCTGGCAATCTTAGAACGGATGATGAAACAGAAGTTTGAGTCCTCCTGAATTATTTCCTGAGTATAGTAAATTAGTTTGCTTAACTCCGAGGAAGTGTAAAAGGCTTCAGGTTTCTGGGATTTGGAGCAATACTCACTATACACATTGAGTATGTCGTTCCGCAGCAAATACTTCTTGTCTTGTTGGCGTAATTCACTAAGAAAGGAACGCAAATCACTTTTTTCTTCACTATCTAAGACTGCTTGAAGCAATTCAGACATGGCGACTCCACTAGATGACGATGTTTGCATTGTTAACTTTCTAGGCGAGACAAATAAGCCTCCACCTTTTGTTAGACATATATAAACACGAAACAACACAGATAAATATAATTTATCTGTGTACCTACAAGTATCAACTTTTCAGCAGACACTTAAAGCGTGTTCTTCTTTACCTAAAGTATCTATGACTCAGTATTTTTGGATCTCACTAAAGGAATACAATTTTTATTTCTTTTGATAGAGGTTAGTAAATAAGTGCATCATAATATTTGGGGCACTTCTTATCACGCCCTCAATTGCTTAATGTAATCTTTACTATATCATTTTAGTTCAACTTAAATGAATTAAAATAAATTTTTGTTCCAAAACAGACTAGTATTGATTTGCCATAGTTATAATTTAGGCA
>NZ_JADEXF010000414.1 GCF_015207245.1 Nostoc cf. edaphicum LEGE 07299 | reverse complement strand
CCCCAATGGCGTGATACTCCCTCTAGCAGTACTTCCCAACCATGAGGAGAGTGGAATCCTACAAAAATATCAGTAAACAAAATAATGATAAATGCCTTCGCACTGTCACTAAGTCCGTAGACAATATTATCAAAAAAATCTTTGATTACAGCAATAGAAGGCTTACTGACTAACAAAAGCCAGATAAAAGCAACCACCGAGAACATATCTGCAAAAACATTTTTGATAGCACCAGAGCTTTCGTGACGAAATTCTTCAGCAAGCTCTTTCGCCTTATTTTTCATTTCAGTCTCCATCTGCTCAGGTAACAGTGGAGGGGCTTTGAGAATGAGATTTTTAAACTTGAGTTTTTCTTCAAATCTTTGTAATTCTACAAGGGCTTCCTCTTCCATTTCGGAATTAAGAAATATCTGCATTTCCTCAGTGCTTCTAAACCTGTCAATAATTGGGCCAACTACAAAAGCTTTTGCTATTTGATGCGTTAAAAGTGGTATAATAATTAATAGTAAAATAAACCTGATAGATATTATTGTTCTTTTTTGAGTTTGACGAAAATTCTGAATTACTTCTTGTTCCGAATTAGGATCTAATTCAACTTGCAGACGACTGATAGTACTTAAAATAGAGCGAGGTAAAACACCTGTTGTATCGGTTTTACTCTTGGTTTTTGGTTTATTGTTTAAGTCTTGATTTGGTATTTTGGGTGGTAATGTTGGAGTTTTGACGAGCAGCGATTTGTCGTCAGATGTCACAGAGTTATCTGGTAGATTTGGAGGTTGTACTACTAAAGCTTTGGAAGTTGTTTTATCGAAACTTGTTGTGTATTTAGATATGACTAGATCGATAAAGTTGAGCTTTTCCAAAACTAAAGAAGGATTGAGATACTCTATACCTGCTTTCTCGGCAGCCTTTTGATTCTCTTCATTTAGAAACCAACGGCTTCCTCTAAACTCCGTCAGCCGCATCCTGGCAATTTTTAATAGCTTGTTGAGGTCTGACTCAAAATAATCCATCACACTGTTACTGTACATGGCCGAGTCAATGTCTATTTTATTACCATTGAAATGCTTATCTTCTATTTCCTGAATCTTTAATGCTGCATCGTAGGCTTCATGTAAAGAACGTTCAGGAGTCTGTAAGTACCATCGATAAGCAGCAAGTAAAAAAGAATAGATTTTTTGACTAAAAACAGAGTTTTTCATTGCAGATAATCATTCAGCATTATTTGGTGACTATTAACCTTAAGTTAACGCACGAGGTATACTAGCAAATCTACAAGGAGAAAGTTTGTGGTTTCTCATTCGGTTTGGATTGTTGGCACTAGCCGCAGTGGTAAGACAGCTCGCTTAGTAGAGCAATTTTGTAATTGGGTAACATCAGAAAAAGAATATACTGAATCATTTTATACGAAAAGAACAGGACGTAAAAAAACTGGTCATGTACCCGAATTTTTATATCTCAAACAAACAGAGCCGGGAGTTTTAGTTTTAGCTGCCAATGATGATAATCGTCGAGAGTTAGGAGATATAATTGTTACCTCGACTTTGGGTAAATATCCGGTTCGTGCCAAGACGCCACTAGGTTTTTTTCAGGATGAAGTCATTTTATTTTGGCCGTTGCTGATTAATTCGTTGAACCTGAAAGCACAGTTTCCGGTAAGATTGCGACCAGAAACCGAACAAGAGTTAGCAACCAAACTTTGGCGTCCGCAATTAGACGAAGAAATTTTACGTATTGCGGGAGTGAATGAATCTCGCTTGGTGCGTCGCATCTTGGACTTATTACAATTAGCAGCTTACAGTGGTATACCTTGCGAAGATATTGCCCAGATTTTGGCCAAAGGTTTGGGGGAAAATACCACAACTTTAGAGCCGGAATTTTTGGCATCTTTGCTGCTAGATTGGCGTAATTGGTGTTTAGAGAGGGGGTTACTTACTTATGGGATTATTACCGAACTTTATAGTCAGCACTTATTAAGCGATCGCAATTATCAGCAGCACCTAACTAAACGCTATCAGGCAGTATTGGCGGATGATGTCGATGACTATCCCAGCGTAGCGCGTCTTTTGTTTGAATTGCTATTAGATCAAGGTGCAGTTGGCGCATTTAGTTACAATCCTGACGGTGCAGTGCGATTGGGATTGGGAGCAGATCCTAGCTACCTAGAAGGGTTAGCAGAGCGTTGTCGGGTAGAAATTTTGAATGGGCCGCCTCCAGAGTCCCTGAGCGAGCAATTGACTAAACAGATGGTGGAATTAGTTACAGAACCGATGATACTGTTGAGTTTACCAAAAACAGTGTATTCAATTCAAACTACCTCCCGCGCCCAATTATTGCGGCAAACAGCAGAGGAAATTGCTAATGCCATCCAATCGCAGCAAGTGCAACCGGAAGAAGTGGCGATTATTGCACCAGGTTTAGATGCGATCGCTCGTTATACTCTAGTAGAAATCCTCGTCAAGCAAAATATCCCAGTAGAATCGCTCAATGACCAACGTCCCCTAATTAGTTCACCCGTGATTCGCGCCTTACTCACCATGCTGGCACTAGTTTATCCCGGCTTGGGTCGCCTCGTAGATCGGGATGCCGTCGCAGAAATGCTGGTTGTATTGAGCAGAAAACAACAACCACCAGAAAACCCCACACTCCTAACTCCTAACTCCTCACGGGCTGAACGCCCCGCTACCGCTAACAGCACTCACAACTCAGCACTCAGCACTCACATTGACCCGGTACGTGCTGGTTTGATTGCAGATTACTGCTTTGTACCCCATCCCGATCGCCCTAATTTGCTACCAGTGTCAGCCTTCGAGCGCTGGGATCGAATCGGCTATGCAGCGACTACAGCCTATAGTGAAATATTAGAGTGGTTAGAACAACAGCGATCGCAACAAGAATTGCGGTTAATTCCCAGTCCTATTTCCCTTTTAGACAGAGCAATTCAACGCTTTTTATGGAATGGTAGTAATCTTCCTTACGAACAGCTAGCAGCATTGCGGGAATTATTAGAAACTGCCCAACATTATTGGGAAATTGACACCAGGTTACGACAAATTGCCCCAATTGAAACAACGCCTTATACAACTATTATCGAATTCATTCAATTACTGCGACGGGGTACGATTACCGCCAACCCTTACCCTGTGCGCCCCATTGGTGGAGCGAGAAAGGCTGTCACCTTAGCAACTATATTTCAATATCGATCTAGCAGGCGATCGCACCAGTGGCATTTTTGGCTTGATGCTGGTTCACCTCTATGGGCGAAAGGTGGCGCAGCGACTTTGTTTGGTGCGCCGTTTTTTCTCCGAGATAGATTAGGCGAACCTTGGACAGCAGAAGATGAAAAATTGGCAGAAGAACAACGATTGCAAAGAATTTTGACAGATTTGCTCTCTCGTGTATCTGAGAGAGTTTATTTGTGTCACAGCGATTTAGCAGTGAATGGACAAGAGCAAGTAGGGCCATTGTTACCCTTAGTGAATGCCTGTGTGACTGTTATTTCTGAGGCTAATGTTAATTGAGTCCAACTTTATATCGCAAGGTGTAGTTAGAATAGAGCGATTTCTGATGACAAGCCGCTAGATCAAAGCTTTTTTTCTTCAGTAACTAAAGTCAAACTAACCCATTCACCTTTCTCGTTGTAGCTGCGAATCATCCTTTGGCGTAGGTTTGGCTGGATTAACCAACCTGCTTCCATAAAAAATGGTTGGCGTAACTGCACTTTGACAGGTGATGTTGCAGAAGCTCCATCTGGTAAAAATAATACTTGCACCTGCTTTTCTGGGTTTTGGTCAAAGAGAACAATCGAGTCTTTGATGGTAGCAGTTGAGGTAATTGTGCGTTCTGCAAAAGAGGTACTTTGAATTAATCGCCCAGCATCATCAAGTTGTAATTTCAAGGTTGTAGAGTAAGTATCAGGCGATCGCCAATCTGGATATATGGTTACTGCTTGACCTTGCCATTCTCCCAACAAATCATTTATCTGCAAAGTTGGACGTTCTGTTGCTGGGGTTCCAGCGAGATGTTCTCGAATTAAGATTAATTCCTTTAGCTGACCGGTATTATCAAACAGTTGTACCAGACGCAAGCGGCGATTTTCATGAACAAAAGCGAGTTCTCCACCAAATTCAGAAAATGGCCCTAGCTGAATTAAACCTTCAGAAAATGAACCATTTTCAAAAAACAGCAGACCCCCTCCCACAGAATTAAATTCTCTGATTATGTCTTGTCCCGAACGGCTCAGAGTTAAGCGCACTTTCTGGCTATTGTTCAAATGTTCTAGGGAAAGACAACTAGGAGTATCATTCAAAAATGTTCCTTGGGGAGAAAAATTCGTAAATGAACCTTCCCAAACACCGAGATTCTGCAAAAAACATTCCCATTGTGATTTTGTCATTTGTTATTTGTCATTTGTCATTTGTCATTTGTCATTGGTCATTGGTCATTGGTCATTGGTCATTGGTCATTGGTCATTGGTCATTGGTCATTGGTCATTTGTTATTTGTCATTTGTCATTTGTCATTTGTCATTGGTCATTTGTCATTGGTCATTGGTCATTGGTCATTGGTCATTGGTCATTTGTCATTGGTCATTGGTCATTTGTCATTTGTCATTTGTCATTGGTCATTTGATTAGCCCTGTTAAGTTGATATGTAGGTTTAATTTATAT
>NZ_JADEXF010000413.1 GCF_015207245.1 Nostoc cf. edaphicum LEGE 07299 | reverse complement strand
CCCTTCATCACTGGCGCACCCATCACCCAGCCGCGTTACTTTTTTGGGCGTGAAAAAGAATTAAAACGTCTCTTCAACTTGCTCAAACGCCATCCCCTGCAAAACGCCGCCATTATTGGTAAAAAGCGCAGTGGTAAAACATCCCTGCTGCACTACCTCAAAAATATCACCACCACCCCAGCAGAACAGCTGCGTCCTGCTCAAAAATCTGACTGGCTACCGCATCCAGAAAATTACTGTTGGATTTTCGTAGACTTGCAAGACGCACGAATGCAAAGCCGAGAAGGACTACTAAAGTACATCCTAGAATCACTGAAGATGCAAGTGCCGACACCTTGCGATTTAGATCGTTTTATGGATGTAGTCAGCGATAATTTGCATTTTCCCACAGTCATCTTATTGGATGAGATTAGTGTTGGATTGGAACGCTGTCCAGAATTAGATGATGGCTTTTGGGAATGTTTGCGGTCTTTGGCAACTAACGGCACAGGGGGGAATCTAGCATTTGTCTTGGCTACCCCCGAATCACCGATTGAAATGGCGCAAAACACAGGACACAGTTCACCCTTTTTCAATATTTTCGGCTATACCGCATATCTGGGAGCATTGACTGAGATAGAAGCGCGAGAATTGATAGTGAGTTCGCCCATTGCTTTCACTGATGAAGATGTGGAGTGGATTTTGACACAAAGTTGCTGCTGGCCACTGTTGTTACAAATTCTGTGTAGAGAAAGATTATTTAACTTAGAAGAAGGGGAGAATGATGATAATTGGCGTGAGGAAGGTTTACGACAAATCAAACCATTTACTCATTTATTAGATTCATAACTAGCGGAGTAACTATGAAAGCACACCGAATTGAAACAAAGTTAACTAAAAACGGAACCTTGATTCTTGAGGATTTACCGTTTCAAGCTGGGGAAGCTGTTGAAATTATCATTCTAGAAACTCAGACTCGTCCCCAAGAAGCGAATTTGTATTCTTTGCGTGGCAAACAGCCTTACCGTTATGACGATCCTTTTGAACCTGCTGTGCCTCTGGAAGATTGGGAAGTCTTGCAATGATTATACTGGATACCCATATATGGGTTTGGTGGGTTCAAGGTGATGCAAGACTGACTAAACAACATCAGAACTGGCTACAACAATATGAATCCCAAGGGTTAGGAATCAGCATTATGTCTTGTTGGGAAGTTGCCAAATTGGTAGAGATTGGCAAGCTAACTCTACCGCATCCAATTGAGGAGTGGTTAACAGAAGCTTTAGCTTATCCAGGAGTGCAGCTACTCGAACTAACAATTCCAATTATTGTTGAATCAACCAAACTCACAGGTTTTCACCGAGATCCATTTGACCAAGTTATTGTAGCCACTGCCAGAATTTACAACTCTCCTTTACTAACTGTTGACGCCAAAATTCTGGCATATCCTGGGGTGCAAACTCTCAAAAAGTGAAAGTGTTGCTGAATTAAATTATAAATTGTTCTTTGCGCTTTTGCGTGAAGCTCTTTAATATCCTGATTCAGCAAAGCTGAGTATTAAATAGGAGTGCAAAAACGTTGACTTCACCACAACTACCCCCCAACGCCTACACCAACGCACCCCAACAGCACCCCAACTTAATTATCGGGAGCCTGCAACTGTTTTTCTGGATCATTTTCCACCCCTCAGCTTGGCGTAACCACCTTAAGCGCATTGACCTTAATTTAGAATCAAACTCCCCTTTGAGTATCTTGTTAAGGCAAGGCCGATGGCAAAACCTTACTTTGTGGAGATTTTTCATCCAAGCATACTTTATATTACCTATCCTGGCTAACTTACTGCTGGGCGTAGTGTTGTGGGTGTTGGGTAAACCAATCGCAAATATAGCTTTTTGCATGGGATTAGGTGTAGCGGTAGGCGTGGTAATAGCCGTGAAGTTCAGCATGGCGAGAAGCGTAAAAGTAACTATTAATTCATGGCGGACTGTTCTACTATTTCCACTTCTCACTGTTTGGAATCATTTACTTTATAGATTAGATAAAATACGTAATGCTAAAAGCCCTTGTTTATTTCGCTATCACTCTGCTTTCTGGGATGAGTTGCAGTATTCACACCTGCCTGGTTTGGATAAATATCTTCTTTTTGTCATTAAAAATAACCCAGTTGAAGGAGAAGCAGCCTTAGGATACTTGAGTATTAGTCCCCAAAGTTGGGCCGTTCAAGCTGCTCAAATTGAACTAGATGTACGCAGTTTAGAAGGCTGTAAGAACATGAAAGATATTCGTCAGGTTAATCGCAATCTAATATTTGGTGAAAGCCTTATTAGCCAGTTTTTAGATGATGCATTTAATCATGCTGGTATTCACAATCAACGCATAGCTCTTAGGGTTTTTGTAGAGCATTTGGATGAATATTTGCCAAGCTTCGGTGAACAATATGATTTTCGTTTCCGTTCAATTGCCAAAAGTTGGCGTGAGATAATACTCAACTATGTAGAAGAATTAGCTAAAGTTACTGAACTGCGTCAAGAAATTAACTCGCCTTACATTATCGGTGTACCCCTCACAGAGGAGCAAAAAATTTTCATGGGGCGTAATGACATTGGTATACGCATTGAGCAACTACTGCGCGATCGCCGTCGTCCACCTCTGCTACTATACGGTCAGCGACGTATGGGTAAAACTTCTCTCCTCAATAACATCGGAAAGTTACTACCTAGTAACATCATCCCCATGTTTGTAGACTTGCAAGGCGCACCTTCATCAGCTAGTGACCATGCAGGTTTTCTCTACAACTTGGCTAGAGAGATGGAGAAGTCAGCGAAAAAGCAAGGTGTAACTCTACCATCCCTAGCCCGCGAAGTGCTACAATCTGACCCTTTCACCTATTTCTATGAATGGCTAGATAAAGTAGAACAGGCTCTAGAACAAAATACCGCCTTACTAGCGCTAGATGAATTTGAGGTGCTAGACAACGCCATAACCAAAGGTCGCTTTGATGAACAGGATGTTTTGGGAATGCTGCGTCACCTCATCCAACATCGTCCCCGCTTCAAGGTTTTACTGGCTGGCTCCCATACTATCGAAGAATATCAGCGCTGGGCTAGTTATCTCATTAATGTTCAAGTAGTGCATATCTCGTACCTCAAAGAAGCGGAAGCACGACAATTAATTGAACATCCCGTCAAAGATTTTACTCTCCGCTATGAATCTGACGCCGTTGAGCGAGTACTGCAACTCACGCGCTGTCACCCATTCTTAGTACAATTACTCTGTGCAGAAATTATTGTCCTCAAAAACGAGCAAAACCCCTCTATGCGGCGATTTGCAACTTTAGCGGATGTGGAAGCAGCGATACCAGAAGCTTTGCAAAGTGGTGGTTTTTTCTTTGCTGACATTCAAAATAACCAAGTAGACGCGACTGGACAAGCTATTCTACGTTTTATCGCTGTTCAAGGGGAAGGGGCTATAGTTAGCCGCCAAACTCTATTGCAACAGTTCTCTGATGCTGATATTACTTTCAACTTGCTGTTGCAACGTGAGTTAATTGAGGAAGTTGACGACGGCTATAGCTTCCAAGTGGAGTTGATTCGCCGCTGGTTTATTTGAATCATGTCTGATAAGTTAAATTATGACAAATACTACTTGTGCTGGCGTAATTGCTCTACTATATATTCTTCCAGCTCTTGTTTTTCTCTGTTACTAGCACTTCGTTGATAAGTTCTTCCGGTTTCTTGAATAAACCTACGTTTCTCGCTGGGAGAAGATTTAAGTTTACCTCCATTTCCTTGCAGCTTTTCCTGTAATTCTTCCCAGGTCTTTTCACCTACACTTTCACCTAGTTTGACCAGTGCCTTTGGGAGTAACATTTTTGCCTCTCTTTGAAAATCTTCTTCTGTCTCAAGGGAAGCTAAATCTATATTGCTGAAGTCGATATCGATTTGAAACTTACTCATAGAATTGGATTTATTTTGTTCAAAATTATTACCTAAATCGGGGAAAGATGGGTTTTCAATTTGCAGTTACGATCGCAAGATAGTATGATTGTACTGTTAATGTTGGTAACTGAAGTTGAAAATATCAATTCCGAAAGTTGATTTAATACTTCCGGTAGTATAGCCTTACTTAATCATTCATCACAAGATTTTCGACTTATTGAAACAAGTGGGAAATCTCAGCCTTTTGGTTTTCATTTATAAAAGAAGATTGCTATATATTCAAAAAGAATACACATAATTAATGACCGTACAACTAAGTTAGCAATATTAGAAATGCTATCTTAAAGGCAAGGTCATTTGCTCAAATTTTGAGGATAATACTATGACTACAACGCTCAAAGAGGCTAATTCTATTGAGTCATTGCTAGGTAAAGAGGCAGAAGACCTGCTTACCCACAAAGCAAAAGTTTCTCGTGATTTAATACATTTGCCGGGCCCAGACTTTGTAGATCGAATCTGGCTTAACAGCGATCGCAATCCTCAAGTATTGCGTAATCTCCACTTGCTTTATTCTACAGGTCGTCTGGCAAATACAGGTTATCTCTCGATTTTACCAGTAGACCAAGGGATTGAACACTCAGCTGGCGCGTCTTTTGCGCCCAACCCGATTTACTTCGATCCAGAAAATATTGTCAAGCTAGCGATCGCCGCAGATTGCAATGCTGTTGCTACCACTTTGGGAACATTAGGCATAGTAT
>NZ_JADEXF010000412.1 GCF_015207245.1 Nostoc cf. edaphicum LEGE 07299 | reverse complement strand
TTATGGCTATAAACAACAGGGAATCTCACACCTAAAATTTTTAAAATAGAATGATCCTAAACCACTAAATTTTTCAGATGGCAGCAAAAAGCAAAAAAATAAATTATCCCTGATTGTCGGCTAAAGATGTATATTACAACCGAAATCAGGTAGTATAAGGTTTACGTATAATGACTGACTTTGCACAAACAGAAATAGAACGGCGATTAACTTTATATCAAGTATTCCTCAAATTGTATGAACACCACAGCAGCCTTCTAGATGAAATTCTTCAGCTAGAAAACCTATCTCAACCATCGTTGAGGAGAGTCAAGACGACGGGTTACGTACATGGTGTAGTGGATAGTGCTGCTGTTTATTTGATGACTAACTTGGGCGACAATCAGACTCAGAGTTTACGACAGCCACAGCAGATATGGACGATAGGTCGTAGCCGCAACAGTGGTATTTACATTGGTGACAGTCATCTTTCTCGTCGCCACGCTGCTATCCAGCATATTGACGAGCAAGGCTTTTACTTAATTGATTTCAAAAGTACCAATGGCTCGTTTGTGAATGGTAATCGCGCTGTTAGTCCGATTAAACTCAAAGATGGCGATCGCATCCGTCTAGGCAATATGACTTTTGATTTTTTCGTGACTTCTACCTACTGCGTTCTGCCAACTGTTGCAATGGATTTATTGATGCAGCTTGTGCATCGAAGGAATAATCATACAGTAGACATACTTACTTATTCTCAGAATAGACAAAAAACTCTAATTGAAAAACCAGATTCTAATTTAGAGGCTTTCAGAAATTTCGGCATCGTTGAGAAGCTTGAAAATTTTTATGAAAACTTCAGTTCAGAACAGAAATCAGAAATTTTAGACCGCCTGTTTACCACACAAATACTGTCTAATCCCAGCCAGCTAAAAAATTGTAACTTTTAACAGTTTTCAATTGTTTGAGGAGTGCTGTTAGCGGTAGTGTGGCATTTAGTCTGTTAGTCTGTGCTGAGTAAGAAGGTAAGGTTTGCTGAGGCAGACAGGCAGACAAATAGTGAAAGTTAAAAGGGAACTCGTCAAAATATATAAAAAAAATTAAGAATGTGATTAAATATCATAGCAATCATTTTGGAGTGGCATCTCTAGCTCACAATAAAAAGAAAGCGATTCAGAGATTGAGTGAGTAAGTTATGCTCTATCCTGTCAACAGGAGGATACTCAAGGTCTACCAGCAGTAGCAACAGTGATAGTGATGTACTCCGGTTATGTGGCTCACCACTACGCGTCTAGTGCAAAAAAACCCCCAGTGGGTGTTAGCCTACTAGGGGAGTTAGTTATCAGGGTGCATCTACCAATTAAGTGTTCTCAGGTTGAAGACCATACTCCGGATAAATTTGTACAAAGGTCAGTTATTTTTTAAATAAAAAAACCCCCAGTGGGTGTTAACCTACTATGGGAGTTAGTTATCAGGGTGCATCTACCAATAATCTTTTCTAGGGGCAGCCAGCATCTTCCGGGAAAAATGAACTAAATTAGGATTGATGGCAATGTCTATAACGGGCAATGAGGCTCGTACCACTATGGAGAAGCAAGCTACGCGTAGCATCTTTGAGAGAAAAAGACTCGCTAAGATTTCTCTAAAAGAGGCATTTGCGATCGCTATTGGTAACGCAACTAGTAGAAAAAACTCCCAGTGGGTGTTAACCTATCAGGGGAGTGAGTTATCAGGGTCAGTTATTTTTTTTAATAAAAAAAACCCCCGGTGGGTGTTAACCTACTAGGGGAGTTAGTTATCAGGGTGCATCTACCAATAATCTTTTCTAGGGGCAGCTAGCATCTTCCGGGAAGAATGAACTAAATTAGGGTTGATGGCAATGTCTATAACGGGCAATGACGCTCGTACCACTATGAAGAAGCAAGCTACGCGTAGTGTCTCTGATAGGAAAAGACTCGCTAACATTTCTTAACTAGACGCATTCGCATTCGTTATCAGTGATGCTAACTAGAAAAAACCCCCAGTGGGTGTTAACCAACCAGGGGAGTGAGTTATCAGGGTGCATCTACCAATAATCTTTTCTAAAATAAATGGGTCGCTACCGGATAAATTAGCAGAGGTTGAAGTTTTACTGTTTGTCGCTCAAAGAAAAACCTCAGAGGGGTTAGTTATCAGGACAGACCTACCAATTAAACGCTCGGTGTGCTGCTTTACAAAATGGGTGTGTCAGGGTTAATCAATAGCACTCAATTTTCATAAAAAAACCCCCAGTGGGCGTTAGCCAACCAGGGGAGCTAGTTATCAGGGTGCATCTACCACTTAAATGTTCTAGGTTTAACCACCATGCTCCGGATAAATTTATTAGAAAATTGATTGTTATCGTGTGTTAAAAAAAACCAAAGTGGATATTAGCTCAATTAGGGGAGTTAAAGATCGAGGGACATCCATCTATTAATCAAGTATTCTAGGATTAAGCACTATTTTCTGGTAGAGAATATCTGCGTCAGAAGTTGCTGTTGTTTGCCAAAAATAAAAAAACCCCCAGTGGGTGTTAGCCAACTAGGGGAGTTGAAGATCAAGGTGCATCTACCAATTAAGTGTTCTAGACCCAGGTAATCCGATCCGGATAAAGTTGTAAAGGCAGAAAAACCAAAACGACACCGAATCAGAAACATTCAGGGGCAGGATGCATCTAAATTATCAGAGAGAGCGAAAAATCGACTTGAAACTTTCGCGTTTCAAACCAGATTTAGGAGGCGGACAGGAGAAGTTGTGACCCAGGAATTCCATATTTCCGTAACCCCAGTAGGGCAAAATGACTACTTGGTGCGGACGGAACAAGTCGCGCCTGGGGTACCATTGGCAGAAGAATTGGTGACTTGGCCTATAGCTGATTGGTTGATGGCTGCTGGGCATTTGATGAATGACCCGTTGAATTCGGTGTTGCAAGGAGATCCATTTACCTCTGGCGGACATGAAAGCGATATCGCCAGAAATTCTGTGAATTTGGTGGCGTTGGGTCAACAATTTTATAACGCCCTATTTCAAGGCACTCTCAGAGATAGTTGGATTACTGCCCAAGGTATTGCTCAGAACCATCAACAAGTACTACGGTTACGCTTGGGGCTAAAAGACACTAGATTAGCTCGTTTGCCTTGGGAAGTGATGCACGCAGGCGATCGCCCTCTGGCCACTGGGCCTTATGTGGCTTTTTCTCGCTTCCAAAGTGGAATTTTGGGGGCTTCTCCTTTGCGGTCGCAAAATATGCCCACACCACAAGAACAAGGTGGTGTCAGAGTTTTGATGGTAATTGCTTCTCCCTCAGATCAAGTCCGTCTTGACTTACAGAAACAGGAAGCAATTAAACTGCAAGCGGAACTTCACCGTCAAACGTCACGACCTGGTGAAGGTCGAAATCGTTTCCCCGAAATTGAACTCACTGTATTAGACCAACCAGGACGGGAAGAACTGACGCAAGCCCTAGAACAAGGTAGATACCATGTTCTCCATTATTCTGGTCATAGTAACTTAGGCGCAAATGGCGGAGAAATTTATCTTGTTAGTCGCAGAACTGGCTTAACGGAAATCTTAACTGGGGACGATTTGGCAGGTTTGCTCGTCAACAATAATATCCAAATGGCAGTGTTTAATTCCTGCTTGGGGGCATACACAGCAGCGTCCAATCCCTCTGGAGATACTGGCGAACGAAACTTAGCGGAAAGTCTCGTGAAGCGGGGAATTAGAAGCGTTTTGGCAATGTCAGAACGGATTCCTGATGAAGTGGCGTTGACGCTCACACAATTGTTTTACCGCAATTTAAATCAGGGATATCCAGTAGATTTGTGTGTAAGTCGGGTGCGCCAAGGATTAATTTCTGCTTATGGTTCTCACCAGATGTACTGGGCATTACCGATTTTATATCTCCAGCCAGAATTTGACGGTTTTTTAAGTCAGGAAACTGAGGTATCTGCAAGTACGGATTCGCTGAATCAGTATAGTTCGCCTTTAGGGGTAACTTCCACGATGTACCCTGGTATACCTGATGATAGCGATATGCCTTTAGGAATGGAAGATATGATTCCTAGTGGTTTAACGCGAGACTCTTCTGGGTTGGACTGGCTGGGTGAAGATACTTGGGGCGATCTGGTTGATGAAATTGAGTATGATGACCCAAGCTATGAAGAAGATTCTGCGATCGTTTCAGATTTGTTTCGTCAGCTAGATAACCAAAAACCTGCAACTGAACCGGATCGACAAATTCACGAAAATAATCTTCACCAAAGCCAAATTCCAGAAGAAATGACTTCCTCGGAAGAGTCAGCAGATTTGTGGGGAGAAGTTCCACCACCGCCACCTGCAACTCCTGGAAACCTTGAAGACAATTGGCAAAAGTCTAATTTTTCGCAATCGCAACCACCCCCGCCAAGAAATCGCACCCGTCGCCGCAAACTGTGGCCGATTGTGGGTGTTGTGGGGATCAGTGCGATCGCTGCTGCGATCGGTTTAAATTGGTGGTGGCAAAATCGCCCCCAAGCACTGCCTAGAATACCAGAAATTCCCACCCAGTCTCTACCTGATTCTCGACCGATTCAAAAGCAGAGAAACATCGATTTAGGAATAGAAACGACTGGAATTGTCACCGCTACTGCTACGGAAAAATTGAGCCAGGGTGACTTGCAAGGTGGGTTATTGGCTGTAGAAGAA
>NZ_JADEXF010000411.1 GCF_015207245.1 Nostoc cf. edaphicum LEGE 07299 | reverse complement strand
GTGAAACTCCCGTGATACCAAAGGCATAATTGAGCAAATTGAAAGGAAATATCGGGGACAATCGCGTTAACAGGACAATTTTTAATCCTTCTTTACCTACCGCTTGGTCAATGGCGGCAAATTTTTTGTTATCTGCGATTTTACCAGCAACCCAACCCCTTGCTAAATAACGTCCAACGAGAAAAGCAGCTGTAGCGCCAAGGGTTGCACCGATAAACACGTAGAGAGAACCCCAAACTGCACCAAAAATTACACCAGCCCCCAAGGTGAGAATAGAACCTGGGAAAAAAGCAACGGTAGCGATAATATAAAGGCCAATAAAAGCTATGGCTCCCACGGCACCCAGGCTATCAATCCACTGCAAGGCTTCGCGTAAAATTGCTTGCGGATTGAAAGAATTTGAATTTGTCAATTCTTGTGCTAAAGCCGGGTCTGGGTTTAATGAGAAACTGCTTGCCAATATTAGTAATATTAATACACTGAGGCTAAAAAACTTCTGGAATTTTCTGGCATCAATACTTTTAAATATCTGAATGATTATTAGTTTGTTCATGGGTTGTGATTTCTTCTACTGCCACACTTTGAGCTAATGCTTTCTGAGCAATTTTTGTGATATATACAGTTACAGCAACCGTAGCAATCAACCCAACTACTCGCATTATCCATTGCCAGACTTGAGTTTCTGGAGTAATTGGTTGATGAGAGGTGTTAATCATGGCAAGATTCCCAGCTAAAGAACCAATATAAACGTACATCACAGTACCGGGAATAATGCCGAAGGAACCTAATATATAGTCTTTGAGAGAAACCTGTGTTACTCCAAATGCATAATTTAATAAATTGAAGGGAAAAATAGGTGAAAGACGAGTTAGCAAAACAATTTTCCATCCTTCTTTGGAAACTGCTAAATCAATCGCTTTGAATTTAGGATGTTTGTCCATTTGTCGAGAAACCCAATCCCGCGACAGGTAGCGTCCAATGAGAAAAGCCAAGGTTGCTCCAATTGTTGCAGCAATTAGTACATATATCGATCCCCAAAATACACCAAACAGACAACCACCTTTAAGAGTTAAGAGGGAACCCGGTATAAACAGTAATGTCGCTAAGTTGTAAATGAGTATGTAGGCGATAGGCCCTAAAGTACCAAGACTGTGAACCCAAATGACTGAAGTCTGTAAAAACCCCTGAAAGTTTAACTGTTTAGCAACAATTATTAGAGTGATAATCAGGCAACTTAGCAGTAGTAGTTTGAGTTTGGAATTGAATAAACGCTTGTTCATTTTTATAAGTTTCACCCTCAGAGGCTCGATGTTGACCTTTTGAAGCTCAATGTTGACCTTTTGAAGCTCGATGTTGACCTTCTGAGGCTCAACTTTGACCTTCTGAGGCTCGATGTTGACCTTTTGAGGCTCGACGTTGACCTTCTGAGGCTCGACGTTGACCTTCTGAGGCTCGATGTTGACCTTTTGAAGCTCAACTTTGACCTTCTGAGGCTCGATGTTGACCTTTTGAAGCTCAATGTTGACCTTCTGAGGCTCAACGTTGACCTTCTGAAGCTCAACTTTAAAATTTACACCTCAAATCCAATGCCCCTAAGATATACTACCCACATGAGAAACAGCTTAAAGCCTCTTAAATTTTTCTTGGCGATACCAGCTACAAATTCGCTTAGGTGAAACGCCGAGCAAGTAAGCAATAATTACTATTTGATTAAGTAGCGTAGTTTTGAATACTCCCTTTTGCAACCATCTACGGGCTGAGGTGACAACTGGTGTAGGAATAATTACAACACGTCCGATGCGTTTTAGACGACGCATGAGTTCAAAGTCTTCCATGATAGGCAATTCGGGAAAGCCGCCTATTTGCTGAAATACTTCCTTTGTTAAAAAAATTGCTTGGTCGCCATAAGGCATTTGATAAAAATGCGATCGCACATTTACCCCCCACTCCACCCATCGTAAACTTAAAAGTGAGGCATCAATCCGCAACTTAAAAGCACCAGCCACAGTCCCAGGTTGTTGTAGTGCTGTGCGAATCATCTCATCAAACCCAGTTGGTAAACGGGTATCTGCATGGAGAAATAACAGAATCTCACCACTAGCCGCTACAGCACCCGCGTTCATTTGCACAGCACGACCGGGAGATGATGAGATAACTTTGACATTTAAAGACTGAGCGATCGCTACAGTATCATCACTAGAGCCACCATCGACTACAATGACTTCTATATTTAGATTGGCTTGAGTAGTAGCAATGGCTTTTTTAATATTCCCCGCTTCATTAATAGCCGGAATAATAATCGAAATTTTGGCTGCGTCAATACTCTCACTCATGATTGCTGAGTTTTCTTTTCCAGTTGGTCAGGAAATGAACACTCTACCGTTACCTTCAGATTGCTTTCAGCCGTGCCTTTAGTCACGTAAGGTATACCTGCTTCACCGCCAACTTTGATGCCAAATTCTAGAGTGACTTTATCAATATTGGCAACAGGGATTTTCTTAAAAGCATTCAGTGAATAAACAGTGTAAGCCCGAATTGTACCTTCAATTGCTTGGAAATTTTGCACTATTTGCTTTTGTGCAGCATCAGCATCCCATCCCTTATCAATTAGCGCTTCTTCCTCTCCCTCTGGAGAAACTTCGGTAATGACTGGTGGAGCATCTACGTTATTTGTGGCTTCAATGTAAATAATCGTGCCATCTTCTAACTGAATAGGTGTGAGTTGAGTCATGGAATAAATCTCGCTTAAAAGAATTGCGTGTAGTCAATTTAACGCGAAATGGGCGGTTAGAATTCGCGTTTAGACAAAGGAAGCCAAGGCGAATAGAATTCGCGGCTACACAAACAAAGTCCGCCTCCGCGGACTAAGGAAAAATCAAGGTTTTGAAACCCACGGAGGTGGGTTTTGCCTGTGTAGACGAGCCAGTGCGTTGGGCGGCTCCGCCGACTTGAAGCACCTGGCGTGCGGTTTCTAACCGCCCGTTTAACTATACATTTTTACGGAAAATGCGGTAAATTTCTTGTAGAAACTGGAAATAATTCGGCACAACTATCATAGGGCTTTGCAGGATGAGTCGAGACGCTTTGGTGGTGGGAATTAATATGTATGACCGCTTAAAATGTCTCAACGCACCAGCTGCCGATGCTGAAGCGATCGCTCAAATCTTACAACAATATGGTGAATTTCGGGTAACGCGGCTACCAGCAGTCAAAGACAAGGAAAATGAGACGATTCGCATTGGTAAGCAAACTAAAGTTAGTTTAACTTAGTTAGAAAGAGCGATCGTCCAATTGTTTAAGCCAGATGGGAAGCCGCCAGACACAGCACTGCTGTATTTTTCTGGTCATGGATTGCGGAAAAATTTAGGAATTCAGGAAGGCTTTTTAGCGACTAGTGAAGTCAACCCTGATGCGGGTAATTGGGGATTATCTCTACAATGGCTGCGGCGACTGCTGCAAGAAAGTGAAGTAAGACAACAAATTGTAATTTTGGATTGCTGCTATAGCGGAGAAGTGCTAAATTTTGCAGAGGCAGATCCAGGCGATCGCGGTAAAGGCAGAGACAGGTGTTTTATTGCGGCTTCTCGTGGTTTTGAAGTAGCTTTTGAAGAGATTAACAGCCAACACAGCGTACTCACCGCCGCACTGCTGAAAGGTTTGGAACCAAAACAAGACCGTTGGGTGAGTAATTACACTTTAGTAGACTTGCTCAATCAAGAACATCACCCATTCCCCCAGCGTCCAATTTTTGCTAACTCCGGTGAAGCAATTAATTTCACCCGCAAATGGAATTCCTCTCCTGTTAACTCCACAGTACAGGTATCAGCTATTTGTCCTTACAAAGGGTTATCTTATTTTGATTGCACAGAAGCAGATGCCAACTTATTTTATGGCAGAACAGCATTAACCGACGAATTATTAGAAAAAGTGCGATCGGGTAATTTCCTCGCTGTGTTGGGAGCATCAGGAAGTGGTAAGTCTAGTGTTTTGAGAGCGGGTTTACTTTATCAATTAAAGTTAGGACGTAGGTTATCAGGTAGCGATACTTGGCAGTTGAAAATATTTCGACCAGGGATTAACCCCTTACAAAATTTAGCACTGGCATTTCTAGAATCAGAATTATCAGATATTGAACGCGCATCTCAATTGGCAAAAGCAGAAGAATTAATTGCTAAAAGTGCAGTTGGCTTAGGACAGTTGATTACTGCTGCACAAACTCAGCGCATCGTGTTAGTGGTAGATCAATTTGAGGAAGCTTTTACTCAATGTCAAGACATTACCAAACGACAGCAGTTTTTTGAATGTGTGTTAGCGACCTCAGCATTGCCAACCTCAGAAGTGCCAACCTCAGAAGTGCCAACCTCAGCGGTGCCAACCTCAGCGGTGCCAACCTCAGCAGTGCCTACCTCTTCGGTGCCAACCTCAGCAGTGCCAAACTCAGCGGTGCCTACCTCTTCAATGCCTACCTCAGAAGTGCCAACCTCAGCAGTGCCAAACTCAGCGGTGCCAAACTCTGGAATGCCGACCTCAGCAGTGCCGACCTCAGCCGTGCCGACCTCAGGTACGCCATAAATCTTACTCTTGAACAAATTAAATCTACTTATAGTTGGGAGAAGGCAAAATATGACAAGGATTTTCGTGCCAAGCTTGGTTTACCACCAGAACCAGCTAAGTGAATACTTTGGGGT
>NZ_JADEXF010000410.1 GCF_015207245.1 Nostoc cf. edaphicum LEGE 07299 | reverse complement strand
TTAAGATAGTTAATCGAGATAATAAACTGCTAATCGCTGCTACTATTTAAATCGATTAGCAATTAAGCCACATACAAAAGTAACTTAACCTGCGTCAACAGGAAAAATTGCTTTCTATGTGACATTTTATCCAGGTAAAGACGCGATTAATCGTACCTTTACGTTTATTATCTTTCTTCTACTAAACCTCATAGTTTTCGTGCTTTCCTAAATTTACTTAAAAAGTAGGTTTATTACTTAATTGTCGATGTCGATGTCGATGTCGATGTCGATGTCAATATCAACATCAACATCATCACCACCACCACCAACACTACTACCACCACCACCAACACTACTACCACTACTACCACGAACACTACTACGATGAACACGACGAACACCACGACCTTGACGGCCGCCACCTGATAGGCTGGCTTCTTCGCTAGCGGTGAGTTCAGTAAAGAGTGTGCTTTGCATATTTTTAGTTCTCACTTGATTGTTGGTATTTAGATAACATCACACTAAATTCATCAATGCAAACAGCGCATTTATGAATGTTTTTGTGTTGTTAAGGAAATTATATGTGTGAAACTAGTGTAATAAAACAGCTATTTGCTTAAGAAATATGTATTACAAGTTCTAAGCAAATATATCACTTAGCTAGTATTTATACTGTTTTCACTGTTCTCTGGAAAAACTATAAATTTTATTCTCTTGAAACAGATAAATCTTCTGGCTCTAATTTCATGTCAGAAATATATACGTATACCAGTACTTGCTAACTAATCCTGTCAAATCTATACTAATAAAGCAAAATAAATTGCTACTAGTATTGTTCACGAGGGTACAATTACTTAAAAAAAAAGTATAAAATAATTTAAAATAGTATTCTGTTATATAGATCATGAAAAAGCAAATTTAGAGAACTCCAGAAACTTAACTTGATTTTTGAGGTTTACGTATTATCACATAAGCAAAAATTGTTTTCATTTTACTTATACATTAGACTATTTAAAACCTATAAGATACTGTAATAACGACGCTTTTAAACTAGCTGAACTACTTATTAATTAGAAGATAAAAGAAAAGTTCTTTCTCTATAATAAGAATTTTTTGCAATTAAATAAAGAAAGGGTAAAGCTTTAGAAAAAATTATAAAGATTTAGTATTTTTACTAAAAGGCGCTAATTGTTATTTAGACTTAGGCTATGGTTCACTTTTTAGCTCTTCTAATGGGGAACAGCCCTAAAACCGTCACTTCCTTTTCTCACAAAGGGAGAGGCCAATAATACTGCACCTTAAGAGTAAGAAAAGAGGCTGCTAACTTTAAAATGTTTGTTCAATAAATATTTATATCTATAGATAGATGAATCCCGTTCGGCATTTTCATAATTAAGTAGTGTACGAAGTTCATAACGATTACCTTCTTACATTAGCTAGCTATTTGCTAGATTGTTTGCACAACCAAAATATTTTTTAACCTATATGCTAATTGACCCCCAACCGGACTTTCTCCACCCAGTTGAAAGCGACGAATATCTGCCTCCAATTAGCAGTTGGACATGGCTGGGAGGGATATTTTTAATTGGAAGTGTTGGCGCTGCCTTCGGTCTTGCAAGTGTCATTCAATACAATATAGTAGTCAAAGCAGATGGTACTGTCCGTCCCACGGGAGAAATACGGTTAGTGCAAGCAGCAGTAGAGGGAACAGTTAGAAGCATTAGGGTAAAAGAAAATCAAGTTGTAAAAAGGGGAGATGAGATTGCACTGCTCTACGACACCCAATTACAAAGTAAAAAAAGCCAAATTGCTGGAAATATCCGGCAGAATCATTTACAAAGAACCCAAATCGATGCACAACTAAGAGCGCTACAGAATCAAATCACAGCCGAATCCAACTCAATGCGGCGGGCGATTATCTCTGCACAAGCCGATCTGAGTCGTAATCAACGGGATTATAAAGACAAGCAAATTACGACTCAGGCAGAAGTGGAAGAAGTAGAAGCCTCTGTGGAGTTAGCGAGAGAGGAACTGAAGCGATACCAGCAGCTAGCAAATACTGGAGCGATCGCAGCTTTACAGATTAAGGAAAAAGAACAAGCTTTCAAGGCTGCACTTGCCAGATTAGAACGGATCAAAACCGGACTCAATCCCAGTAGCGCAAATGTGGAGATCGCCCAAGAGAAGATTCCTCAAGAACAAGCAAAGGGTGAGTCTACCCTAGCTACATTGAACAAAGAAAGACAAGAACTTATTGGGCGTCAAGTAGAAATTCAAAATCAAATCAGCACCGCTCAAGAAGAGCTAAAACAACTCTCAACAGAACTGCAAAAAACTGTAATTCAGGCTTCAGAGGCAGGTACTATCCTGAAACTAGAATTAAGAAATCCTGGGCAAGTTGTACGGATTGGGGATGCGATCGCTCAAATTGCTCCTAGTAAAGGCCCTCTCGTCATCAAAGCCCGTGTTGCGGCTTCTGATATTAGCAAAGTACAGGTGTGTAAAGTCGTACAAGTAACAAAATGTTCAGAAGGGGAAGTACAAATGCGGCTTTCTGCCTATCCATACCCAGATTACGGCATCCTCAAAGGAGCTGTTAGAGCCATAACCGCCGACGCTATTACATCTCAAGTTAACGGTAATCCAATTGCGCCTTATTATGAGGTGACAATTGAGGTAGAAAGACCTTATTTAAAAAGAGGCGATAAATCCTATCCCATTCAATCAGGGATGGAAGTTACAGCTGATATCATTTCCAAAAAAGAAACCGTAATGACATTTATTCTGAGGAAAGCAAGACTACTAACAGATTTGTAGGCTTTTTCTTGTATTCCACGCCATTGAGAAGCACTCAGGATTTACGCATTAGACCTCTTGCACGGTTCTGATCCCCCCTAACCTCCCTTAAAAAAGGGGGAACTAGAATCAAAGTCCCCCTTTTGAAGGGGGATTTAGGGGGATCAAACCACATTTTGCACTTAGCATAGAGATGTGTGTACACCGTAGCCTTTGGGAGAGGGATTTAGGGTCAGGGCTTTTAATCTCTCCAACCCCCCTGCAAAAGCAACAGGGCTGTTTCATTGCCTCAAAGGTTGATAAGGGGTAGAAGTAGGTTGAGGATTTGATGGTTTGCTAGACTGAGGAGTTGACCCACTCCAAACTCGATCGAACTGAGCTACTGACAACGACTGTAAAATACTGAGATTAAGCGGCTCTTTGCTGATAAATGTGGCGTAGGAAGGCTGCAAATAAGAACGATATTCAGGGCGGTTGAGGAGATGGGTTTCTAAAAAAGCGACGCTGAGGGCGTTGAGATAGGAATAAACAGCAGCACGATCGGGGCCCAGTAAGGCAGGTGGTACAGGTAAGACATCGTTTTCAGGAGTAGGTTCAGCGATCGCTGAAAAGTGGGTGGCATTTTCGATCAAAACTAGATACTTATTGGAGTTAGAAAGCCAGGTAAAGGGGCGAATTTGCTCAAATACGGGTGGGGCGAAAATATCTTGACTACCTGTTACCAACATGACGGGAGTTTTAATTTGACTGACTTCCCCCTGACCCAAAACTGAGCTATTAATAGGATTAATCGCAATGACGGCTTTGATGCGATCGTCTTTGAGTTCGTAATTCTTTGGAGGTAACTCGTTTGCTTGACACTGCAAAAACACCGACAAATTAAAGGATGAATTATCGGGATTACAATCTTGCCTCAGTTGCTCAAAGTTAATATTGGCTCCTGCTAAAGTCAAAACAGTATAACCACCAAAAGACTGGCCGATCGCCCCAACTTGCTGAAAATTGAGTTTTCCCTGAAGAGTGGGATCGGATTTATCTAAACGTTGGAGTTCATTGAGTAGATATTTGATATCCAAAGGTCGGTTGATAAATTCTGCTGCATCTGGCGGCGCTGCCAAACCCGCAAAATATTGTTGAAAGCGTTCGGCATTACTACCAGGATGTTCCAGTACAGCAACAGCAAAACCGTATGATGCTAGATGTTCAGCCAGGTAGACAAAGGTAGAGCGATCTGAAGCCAGTCCGTGAGAAATTACAATCAGGGGAAAGGGAGGGGAGAGTAAGTCTCCAGGTTTTTGTGAACCTGCTTCTGGCAAATAAATATCTACAGGTAGACGGCGCGAGCGAGAAATGTCATTTAACTCCAGGCTTTTTTTCTGCCAGGTGAATTTTCCTGGCGATCGCAAATCTGGTTTTTGGGAGAAATCAATATTGGAAGTGGCTGCTTGAGCGATCGCTTCTTTTTGCAGAGAGGCAAAAACTTCATCTTTTCTTTTAATCAATTGCGACAAGTCATCGACTATCCTTAATCCCTCTGTGAAATTTACCCGTATAGTATCGCTAGGAAATTTCCGCAGTAAATTCACAACCGTTAACCCCTCTTTTTGATCGGCAGCAGACAAAATTAAAGAGGCACGTATGGCATAGAAGCCATTATTTCGAGACTCAGTGAGAAGTAATTTTCCCAGTTGTTGCACCAACTGCTCGCCTATCGGTGAGTAAGTAACTTGAGATACTAGTGTAGGAGTGAGATTAAAGCGCTGCTGGAGTAGATCCCGCAGTTGAGCGAGTTGTTCAGGAGTCACACGGCTAGCATAAAATGACAAATCTTGATCGATTTTGCCCTCTTTAGCAAAGGTTTCCAGCGAGTCCACCGATAAGGAAAATTCGCCGAAGGGAGGATAATAAAAGC
>NZ_JADEXF010000409.1 GCF_015207245.1 Nostoc cf. edaphicum LEGE 07299 | reverse complement strand
TAGTTAGCCTTTCTGGTGATGTGTCTTCGTACAATATTTTAGCGTTCGCCTGAATATGTTCTTGAAGTGCTTGCTTTTTTTCTGGAGTCATCGGTAGATAAATACACTCGTCTTACTTAGACTGACTAATTTTCGCCCTCTTTGCAAAAAACTGGGATGCTCCCACGACAATTAAACTATCTGGGTTAATATCTACTACCTGTTGTTGGCGTTGTAATAATTCTTGAAATACAAAATTAGGTAATAACTTTGAACTCTCCTCAAGTAGATTTTTTTGAGTTTCTGGAGAGTAACGAGTTTTTAATTCTTGCGTAATTAAATTTAAAATATCTTTACTGGCTAAATTGACAACTATCTGTTTGTTTGCAGGATTAAGGAAACATCCTTGATTAAGATTAATGTGGTTTTTAATTTGCATAGTTTTCTAAAATCCTTCTAATGCGAACGGTTAATTCACAAATCAAGCTCAAACAAAGGTAAAGAATAAATATTACTTTAGCTTCTGTTCTATATTTTTAGCAAGACCTACTTCATCGCAATTGCATCCTTTAAATCATAATTATAAATGATTATGTTTGCAGATATAGAAAATATTCATCGGCTCAGGAGCAAAAATACCACAGTGCTTGAGTAAGTAACTATAACATAATTAGTATTAACAGATACCACGTAACAGAAGAATCTACAATGGTTCGAGAACCCTGCTTTATCGAGGTTATCGAGGTTATCGAGAAACTGACTCATTAGGTGTAGCAATCAAACTGTTGAAAAATCCTTATCTGGGTTTCAGCGAACTAGTACAATTTCGCAATCAGTACACTATTGCCAAAAATCTTAACTCACCCAAAATCATCCAAACTTATAGTCTGGAGGTATATCAAAATGGTTATGCGTTGGTAATGGAAGACTTTGGAGATATTTCTATCAAAGATGATTTTGCTTTTGATTCGGATGCGATATGTAGAGTTTTTACAACAGTTTTTATAAATAGTGTAGGCGTAGCCCGTCGTAGACATCGCACTATGCAACACCTTAGATATACTCTACCAAAAGTGGATTATTCATCAAGATATTAAACCTGCTAATATTTTAATTAATCCCGAAAGCAAAGAAGTTAAATTAATTTATTTTAATATTGCATCTTTATTACCAATAATAAACAAAACCATGACTAAAGTCACAGTTCAAACATACACAAGATAAACAATAGTTGTTAAATTAGTAATGCTTTGCAATAATTGTCCAGTTAAAAGGTTCGATTTCTATCGGGGCTTGTGACTGATTTTTTTACTCTTTCAGCAACATCGTTTTTTTATGTGTAGATTAATTGGCTATCTTGGTAACGCCATCCTCTTAGATGAGTTGCTGTATAAACAAGAGCATTCGCTCTACAAACAAAGTTACAGTCCTTTAGAATTAAAATCAGGAGTAGTTTGCGGAGACGGAGTAGGTGTAGGCTGGTACGACGAAGTGGGTAAACCCTTCATTTACCGAAATACGATCCCGCTGTGGAACGAGCCGAATCTGGAGGAGTTGAGCAACTATGTACAATCCAGTTGTACTTTAGGCTATGTCCGATTAGCTGGAACAGGTGAATCGCTCGACATTAGCAATTGTCAGCCATTTCGGAGTGGGAAACTTTTGTTTGTGCATAATGGCGAGATATCAAACTTTCAACAAACTCTTTGTAGACCAATACGTAAGAGCCTCTCTGATTCCACTTACAGCCTGATTAAAGGCACGACTGACTCTGAACACATCTTTGCCCTACTAGTGGAAATGTGGCAGTCGTCTCCAAACAGCACTCTGTTATCAGCATTAAATGCCACACTTCAAAAATTGACTGAGTTGGCATCAGAACACGACACCAGCTTTAGTGCCAATGTAATTGTCAGTGATGGTCAAGCAGTTGCAGCAATTCGCTATGCTTATCGCACACAAGCCCCTACTCTTTATTGGTCTTGCGATCAACTCAAGCAGCCAAACCAAGTTATTGTTGCTTCTGAGCCTTTATCCAATAACCAAAATTGGACTGCTTTTGATGAGCAAAGTGCGCTATTTGTTGAAGCCCAGTCATTACAGCCAACAATTAGCCTGTTAGACAGATTTGTTCCCATTGGGGTTTAAATAAGCATTGCGATTTTGTGGAAATTGAGCTTTTCTCTCTAAAGTTGGTGCGATGCGAGACTTGCATTGCTGTTACTTGTGCCAAAAGACAACAGTTGGAGGCAAGTCAGAGAGACAACATAAATTATCCGTCTTTCAACTCCTTTGGAGCTAGCGTCACCGATAGCGAACGCGAGTGCGTCTCGTAGAGAAGCGTTAGCGAGTCATCTGTGACGCAATCATCATTCCTTTATGGCTCCTTTGTACTCTGTCTGCCACTATACCCATATAAGCTAGAGCGATCGCATACTTACTTATAACTGTGCCGAATACGAGTATAGGAGGAAACAGATGATTTCCTAAGACCTCAACGTGAGCAATGCCCTGTTGCCTGATTCAATCCAATTTCAGTTACCTTGAAACCAAAATAGTTTTATGATTCTCTATGAAAGCATATTTGAAATTATTTAGGTTTACTACCAAAATATTCTCAAGCTCATTCTAAAACATGGTGAATAGTAAATCACCTTTAGCTAAATTCGTGCAATGCTAGTTTTGAACCTTCTTCCAAGGTCAAATAAAGTACAGGGAGATGCAAAAGTATGGCTGAACACTCATTTCATGACCAACTGAGTCTAGAGGAACAAACTGAAAAACTCGGCAAGCAAGCAGTAAGCTTAGGTTTGATTCCCAGCTTTGTGGTGCATTACTTTCCCGATACTTGGGTATTTTATATACCCAATGAAACTCAATCGGAACCACTGACACCAGAAGAGGCATACTTTCGTTTAAAGCAACTGGTTAAACAGTAGATATTTTGACGGCAGATTTTTGAAGATAACGGCTAGACACTGCAATTGTTAAGTAACAGTAGTATGGCGAAACCAGCAATTTTAACGGTCGATGACGATCCAGAAGTATTGCAAGCGGTGTCACGAGACTTGCGTCATCAGTATGGCGATCGCTTCCGCATTGTTCGGGCAGATTCAGGTATCACGGCTCTGGATGTAGTACAGCAACTCAAATTGCGGAATGAAGCAGTTGCTCTATTTTTGGTGGATCAACGTATGCCCCAAATGGGAGGCGTGGAGTTCCTGGAACGGGCAAAAGGCATCTTTCCCAATGCGAAACGTGCTTTGTTGACGGCCTATGCAGATACGGATGCTGCCATTAAATCGATTAATAGTGCCAGACTTGATTATTACTTACTTAAGCCCTGGAATCCACCAGAAGAAAGGCTATATCCGGTTTTAGATGATTTGCTAGATGACTGGCTAGCTGGATTCCGCCCACCCTTTGAAGGCATTCGAGTCATTGGTAATCGCTGGTCGCCTTTTTCACATCAGGTAAAAGATTTTCTGGCACGTAATCAGGTTCCATTCAAGTGGTTAGATATTGAACTGGAGCCGGATGCCGCAAAATTAGTGGAATATGCCCAAGCTGACGGCAGACAGCAATTGCCATTGGTGCTGTTCCCCGATGGTTCCCGATTAATTCAACCATCTAATTTAGAGATTGCCGCCAAAATTGGACTGCAAACTCAGGCAGAGCGACCCTTCTATGACTTAGCGATCGTGGGTGCTGGGCCTGCCGGACTGGCAGCCGCCGTCTATGGTGCTTCTGAGGGATTGAGTACTGTCTTAATTGAGCGTGAAGCGCCAGGAGGACAAGCAGGTACGAGTTCGCGAATTGAAAACTATTTGGGGTTTCCTGTTGGCTTGAGTGGCAGTGATTTGGCAAGGCGGGGAGTGACCCAGGCGCGGCGATTTGGGGTAGAAATTCTTACTCCTCAAGTAGTAACTGGGGTTCGACTAGAAGATCCTTATCGGGTTCTGCAATTGGCGGATGGTAGCGAGATTAGTTGCCATGCACTTTTAGTTGCAACCGGCGTTTCCTACCGTTGGCTAAATGTTCCAGGAGCCGAGAAGCTCACAGGGGCAGGAATTTATTACGGTGCTGCCATGACTGAGGCGATCGCTTGCACCAATGAAGAGGTTTACTTGGTTGGCGGGGCAAACTCTGCTGGACAAGCAGCAATGCACTTTTCTAAGTATGCCAGCAAAGTGATTATGTTAGTGCGGGGTGAGTCACTAGCATCAAGTATGTCCCAATATTTGATTGACCAAATTGCCGCTACAAAAAATATCCAAGTTTGCACAGGTTGCAGCGTCGTGGAAGTCAAGGGAGAAGAATATTTAGAAGCAATTGCGATCGCCCATGCCAACACTGGACAAACCGAAACCGTGTCGGCGCGATCGCTGTTTATTTTCATCGGTGCTAGCCCCAAAACAGATTGGCTCGATGGCGTTATTCAACGCGATGCTCAGGGGTTTATCATCACAGGGCCAGACTTGATGCATAGTAGCAAATCTCCTCGTGGTTGGTCTTTAGAACGCTCTCCTTTCTTATTAGAAACCAACATTCCCGGAATCTTCGCAGCCGGAGATGTCCGCTACGGCTCAATTAAACGGGTGGCATCCGGTGTGGGAGAAGGTTCGATCGCCATTCAATTTGTTCACCGCTACCTAAGTAATGTTTAGCTAAAGCAGCCAATACTAACCTGTATAAAATCTGCAAACCCTCTCCCC
>NZ_JADEXF010000408.1 GCF_015207245.1 Nostoc cf. edaphicum LEGE 07299 | reverse complement strand
GTGTTAGAAATGCTGTCGCGCATTTTAGCTAAACCGCCTTCCACAACCAAATCAACAATCAGCTTGACTTCATGCAGACATTCAAAATAAGCCAATTCTGGTTGATAACCAGCTTCTACCAAAGTTTCAAATCCGGCTTTGATTAAAGCACTCAAACCACCGCACAATACCGCTTGTTCGCCAAATAAATCTGTTTCGGTTTCTTCGCGGAAAGTAGTTTCGAGAACACCGGCGCGAGTACCACCAATACCTTTAGCATAAGACATGGCGCGATCGCGTGCTTGACCACTAGCATCTTGATAAACTGCAAACAGCGCTGGTACACCTTCCCCACCTTCATAAGTCCGCCGTACCAAATGCCCCGGCCCTTTTGGTGCTACCATCACCACATCGACGTTAGCCGGTGGTACAACTTGCCCAAAGTGAATATTAAACCCGTGGGCAAAAGCTAAGACATTTCCTTCTTCTAGATTGGGTTCAATCTCATTTTTGTAAATCGTTTTTTGAACTTCATCAGGTAATAAAATCATGATGAAATCAGCAGCATTGGCCGCATCTGCAACGTTTTTCACAGTTAAGCCAGCTGCTTCAGCTTTTGCGACTGACTTACTACCCGGATATAGTCCCACAATCACATTCAAACCACTATCTTTGAGATTGAGAGCGTGGGCATGACCTTGGGAACCATAGCCGATAATAGCAATAGTTTTTCCAGCCAAAAGGTCTAAATTGGCATCTTCGTCATAATACATCCGGGCCATAGAAGCATCTCCTGTCAGCAAGCATCGTCATTTATTGGCAGGCTTACGATTGTACCCCAAATTGAGTAACCACAGATGAACTGTTACCCGGATTTCTCACAATATTGCTCAAAATCCTTATAGAACCCATTTGGTATCTTTTAGGCGACCAAGTAGAATCAACAGAAATAGGTGGATTCAAGCAGTGAGGGTTGAAAATAGGGTATTCAAGCGACGTGACAGACATAGAGTGGGAAATTATTGAGCCAATATATGAGCTTTGGGCCAACCCCGAACACCTAGACGATTACCTTATTGGGATAGCAGGCACAAACAAGGTTAGAAGGTGGAATAGGAATGATGTATGCAAAGGTAAAACCCTTGAAAGCAAAGTCGCTATTGGTACTTTAGACGAGCTAAGTTTTGGCATTCAGTCAGAACAGACAGCAATTGCCAAAGAAACAAGAAAGTTTGCCAAAGAGCTTGGCATTACTCCATAAGCAAAGGATGCCCATCTGGATAGAGTAACTTAACCCTCTTGGTTAACTGAGCCTTCTCCTCTTCATAAAGATCCTCTAATTGCTTAACTACATCTTCAGAAATTTCTAACTTGGCTGCGATTTTGCGTACAGATGCTTTTTCAGCTTCGTTGTATTCACTATCAGCAGCACAAGCTTGAATTGCAGTGTAAATTAAGGCTCTTCTTCCTTGGTTACTGAAAGGATGGCTTGATATTACCTGCTCTATATCCTGATCTGCCTCGTAGTTTTTTAACTCTTCGATTAACTGCTCTGAACCTCCCTTTGCTGCCGTTAAGCCAACCACCCAGTCTCTTTCAGCTTGTGACAGTACTCTATCTCCTTTAGCTGCTATAAGCAGTGCCTTTGCAAAAGGTTCTATGACATCATCAGATGGCTGATGCTTGAAATTTACCAAGTGCCTGTAAACCCAATCACCTATGATTTTACGGGTAGCCTCAGATGTCATTGATTTTCTCCTTTATACTTTGATTTTTTGAAACCAATGTTACCATTAAGACAAGTTTTGCATACGTGGCAAAAGTATAATAATGTGAATTGTGATACGTTTACAAAATGTAACTTAAAGTAACAAATCTAAAAAACTGCTTTATGCTTTATGAATGTATCTGCACACCATTCATCTCATCTCGGTTTCGACTACATCGAGCTTTGGGTTGGCAATGCGAAACAAGCCGCAAGCTTCTACAAAACTCGGCTTGGCTTCTCGCTCTTCGCTTACCGAGGTCTTGAAACGGGGAGTCGTACATGGACTTCGTACGCGCTTCGGCAAGGGGAGGTGACGCTGGTTGTTTCGTCGGCACTGCCACCAGGCAACGAGACGTTCAACGCGCATCTCGCTCGGCACGGCGACGCTGTCAGGGATATTGCCTTGGCTGTCACCGAATGCGAATCGGTTTATGAGCGGGCAATGGCAGCAGGGGCAGTATCGGTTCATCCGCCGCAAAAGCACGTAGACGCGCATGGGCACATCGTCCTCGCTACTATTAAGACGGTGGGCGATACCATCCACACATTCGTCGAGAGAAGTGGTGATGGTACAACATTCCTGCCGGACTTCGTCACGACCGATGATCCTGATTCGCTTACTGACAGACTGCCGAGTGTCGGCGGACGTTTGCTGGATCACATTGGACTGAACATTCCCGAAGGAGACTTGGAACCACTTGTCGAGTGGTATGAGCGCGTGCTTGGTTTCCATCGATTCTTCTCCATCGACGACTCCATTGTTCATACGGAATTTTCGGGGCTTAGATCGATCGTGATGGCCGATCCGAGTGAGCGAACAAAGATTCCGCTCATTGAGCCTGCTTCCGGTTTTCGGAAGGGTCAGGTCGAAGAGTTCCTCGAATACCACAAAGGAGCGGGAGCGCAGCACTTCGCTATACTCACAGACGACATTCTAGCTTCGTCGCAGGCTCTGCGTGAGCGCGGTGTTGAAACTCTCAAAGTGCCGTCGGGTTACTACACGCGCTTGCGCGAGCTTCTCCAGGTGGGTGATATCAAACTTCAGGAGGATGTCGAAGTACTCGCAGAGTACGACATCATGGTTGACTTTGACGAAAATGGCTATCTACTTCAGAAGTTCACCAAGCCCATGAGCGATCGTCCGACGGCGTTTTTCGAGTTCCTCCAACGACGGACGTTCAACGGGTTTGGAGCAAACAACTTCCGTGCAATCTTCGAGGCAATTGAGCAGGAACAGGAGCGGCGTGGCAATCTGCAATGATGAAATACAAGCCGTTCTGAATGTATCAGTCGTCCCTCCAATCTTATTGACTATGGGGTACCTCACATCTGGCAAAAAAATTATGTATTTTTGTGACTCAGTATTAAATGATAACCCTTGATTTAGCGGGAAAAACAAAGAAAAATCAGGTAGTAACTTTGCACATCTTTTTACGTTCTCTGGGTTCGTACGTAGAGGTGTAATATATGAGATACCAGCAATATCTTAACTTGAACTACCAGACGAAAAGAATCTTCCGCGAGTCTCACGCTGGGGAGCAGGCATTAATAAATTTCTTTTCGCGTTAGCTCAAGACCTTGACCAATATCGATTTCAATTGAATCTAAGTCTGGTTTAGCGCGGACATATTCTTGGTAAGCCTTCATTATTGGGCGAAAATCAGGAGGAAAAGTGATGTTATCTGCAACGACAATCGCCCCTGGAGCAAGCTTTTTATAAAAGCAGTCAAAGCAGGGAATATAAAGCTCTTTCCAGAGATCAAGCAAGATAAAATCCCATGATCCTGGTAAATTCTCCAGTAACTCTACGGCATCACCAAGTTGGAAGTCTACAAAATCCTCTAAACCAGCCCTACGGATATTTTCTACCGCTTGTGCCTGCTTGGTGGCAACATATTCGAGAGTAGTGACGCGACCACCATTTACCCGCGCTGCTTCCGCTAACCAGATTGTTGAATAGCCAACGCTAGTACCAATTTCGAGAATGCGTTTGCCACCTTGCGTTTTAAGAAGCATATTCAAGAACTCTCCTGTTTGCAAACCAACTGCCAGCATCATTTCATCTAGATACTTTTCTCGTTCTTGGGGACTGAGTACTTTCAGTTGG
Organism: Nostoc cf. edaphicum LEGE 07299; assembly: GCF_015207245.1. Classification (GTDB taxonomy): domain Bacteria; phylum Cyanobacteriota; class Cyanobacteriia; order Cyanobacteriales; family Nostocaceae; genus Nostoc; species Nostoc edaphicum_B. Next base: position 842 of record NZ_JADEXF010000408.1, on the reverse strand, counting down.
TTCTGTTCTGCTTCTAGGCGAGCATCAAATTCAGATAACACATTAACTATCCGTAATTCCTTCATACATAAGTACTCAAAGGGCTGTGATTTAACTCTATGTTATATGCTTGCATCTCCTGAGTACAATAGAAGCCATCTGATCTGCCGAGATGCTTGGGGCGCGGACAAATTGTAAACTCATCGCTTTGGTTGAGGAATTACGCCAGGATATTCCTAATGTCAAAAATTGCTCTGACCCGAAGGCTGAAATGATGAAATCCCCTACCGATCCGCACGTAATTATAGATGTATTAGAAGAGACTTTAGCATCCGAGTTAGCAAGTTTCTCTCAGCAAAAAACATCAATTGAAGAATAATTGGATTTTGGACAAAATTTTATGCCTGTTACATAAATCGCAACAATATAGGCTTTGAGTTTTACTTCAGTAATACTGGGGTTAACTTCATCCATCTAGGGGTAGATTATGTACGCTTCGACTAAATTACCGCGCACATCTGCTTTATTTATAAGTGCGTTATTGGGAGGGGTGATTTTCACTAGTTGCGCCTCTTCTGAACAGACAGCAAATAAGTCTGCACCTCAATCTGTACCTCAAATTGCAGCCAATGGCGGGGTAAATCAATTATCTTCTCGTGAAAACAGTATTTCCCAAAAGGCGGAAGCTGCACCAATAGCGCGTTCTCGTCCCCAACTCATCAAAAAGGCAACAATCTCTTTGACTGTCAACTCTGTAGATCGAACTATTGATGCCGTTTCGCAAATTATCAATCAACAGCAAGGGGATTTAATCGGGTTGAAACAACAACAACCCAAAAACGACAACCCGCGTTACACAGCAA
>NZ_JADEXF010000407.1 GCF_015207245.1 Nostoc cf. edaphicum LEGE 07299 | reverse complement strand
CAAGGTAATATCTTATGGTTCGTCTTGTAAGTGACACTGAAGCCATCCATTATGGTGAATTAAATTATACGTAATTACAATTATTTTTAGGTATTATTTTTTCAATCTGTTTATTTATCAAACAGTAAGTATAGGCTACAAAGTAGTATGTTGTACTACAAAAAAAGATGATTGGTATTAAAGGCACTGTCAATTAATCTAGTTTATTGAAAATAACCTTAGTGATAAAATGACGCCACTAAACATACCTTGTTTTAGTTACAGGACTGTACAGAGACAGCAATAGTCTGTTGTGGAGTGCAACTGTAGTAAATCAGATGCAGAGCGGATTGTGGGGTTATTCCCTAAGCTGATTAACCTTTGACGTAATGCTGAAATAATTGGGTTAATTTGCCCTCAGAATACCTCAATTATGGGGATTGTCAGAGTTTATTTTTCAGTTAATTATTTATTTTGATTGACAAAAATCAAACCAAATTTCACTTGATTGAGGTAATTAGTGTGTGAATTGGGGTAGTTAGGAGTAAATACGGGGGTGAGTTCTCCCACCGTATGGTTAAAGTAAGAGTATTGACAAATAGCTTACTGAGAAGCTTGATTTGCACGTTAATAGAAGAGAAGCTATGGCAAGAGCGAGTAAGCCAGCTGATTCGGTTGAGTTGGCGCGCATCATGCGGAATAAATATACGGAGGACGGTATAGTAATTAGCTATGTTCAGTCGAAGAAGCGAGGGCAAACTGAGTTAGTATGTGAGGCGCTGCGGGCGTATTACCTACCGTTTGCGCTATCTGCTGCGGGGGTATCTGGTGTTGAATTGCAGTCAGCCCTCCATGATGCGATCGCGCAACTTGAAGTTCAGATCATTAAGATGAAACGGACGTTTGGGATGGAGGGGTTGCCCCAGATAGTTCTTGTTAATCCTCATAGTGGAGTTTTCTCGCAAGGTGCAACTGGGTTACAACCAACAGTTGGAACTAATGGCGTGGAAATAACTCCTATTTCAGCTAATTCGGTTCCCCCTTCAGTTTCTTTTTTTGATTCCACTGGGCCAAGTCCTGTGTCGTTACCTGTTGCGACAGAACCAGTCGGATCAAATGTTTTGGGAGAAGATTCCGAAGATGATGGGTTTTTTAATGATGACGAGGATGATCCAATTGCTAAGGCAGAAATAGAAGTTGATGCAGGATTTCGTCTGGAGTGAGGGGATTATGAGGATATGGGTGGTTAGATATTTGAGAAAAGCATACTCTCTCTGCCTTCGGTTGTGATACTTGCGTAAGTCCCGTCCTTGTCCTGTTTGTCGTTGTGGGCAATATCTCCTTGCGATCGCCTGGTGCTGTTTGTTGTTAGGAGGTGCTTTTCACCTCTCCATTGGGCGCATTTAGAAGGAGTTTTTTCTCAAGCACCTGCACTGCATTCCTCAAAGTTTCTATGAAACCATTTCAGCCATAAATTTGGTCAAACCCTTTGGTCGAGTGCATCAACAGTATTTGACCGAACTGGAAAGGCGATCGCATTCTAGTTTTAGAGGTGCGATCGCCTGGAATAATCACTTCATATATCTCATCTGTAAAAGCTACAATCAAAAATTTGACAGCAAAGCAAATGTGTAATTGACCCCATCTGACATACCTTGCTATTGCTATTGCCCAAGACTCCACAATAACGATACTTTTTACTGGGGTAATTGCGGGGATGGTTGAGGTAATACGGGGTGTAATGATGACAATCACATTGTTTGAATTACAGCCAAAAAGCTAATTTTGTTTAATAATTCAACTTTTAGTTGATACAGAATTTGGGTGTGATTGGGGTAATTTAGTCATGATTTAGGAGGTGATTTGATCAGTGAATATTAAAGCAGTTTTTAGTACATTAGTGTACTTAGAATCTACGGTTTGGATTTGGTATTAGTGCTATGGAGTTACTTCAATTAGCCCCGTGGAAATTTGAACTTGGTTGCTTGCTGGCAGTTTGCACTGGACTCTCTACTCAATGGAGTTGAGTATGAATGCTGTAGCGCCATCGAAGAACATCGCCGTAATAGTTTTTTCTCTACGCACTGTGTATGTAAAAAAGCTGTTAAACCCTGTAAAGAAAGTGTTTTACACCACAGGATTTTTCCCATTTCGGTTAAATTGGGAACGATAGTAAAAGGTAATAAAAGATAAAGATATGCCCAAAACTAAGGAGAAAACAGACGTAAAAAAGGTAGTAATTACGATTGACATGGGTGCAAGTAAAACCAAGGCGATCGTTCAAGAGTATCCAGAGGGAAAGCCTGTTGTTTTACTTTTCGACTCAGAAGTAGCGGACGTTGCTAAAGCTTCGATTGAGAGCATTCAACAAGAAGGTAATCCTGAATCTCGTACTTGGGTAGGAATAGGTGATGAGTACTGCGCCTTGGGAGAGCTTGCCCGTCGTCGGTTTGGGGGTATATCGCAGCTGAAGGAGCTAAAGTACGAACTAGCAGTCCCTAAAATTTGTGGTGCATTTTGGCTGGCTAAGGAAAAGCTGAATTTGGGTAATGATGTTGCAGCTTACTTGAGCATCCTGCTACCGCCCGGTGAAGTGCAAGATAAAGAACAGTTACAAGTTCGGTTGAAGGATGCGTTTCGAGGATTTGATACACCAGCAGGTAAGATGCGGGTAAAAATGCTTCGTTATGATGCAGCTTCTGAGGGTAGTGGGATATTTTTTCACCGTAGGCGATCGCTTGGCAATAATATGCCTGCTTCTATGTATGTAATACTTGGTTATCGCAACGCAAGTATTTTCACCTTTCGCAGTGGTTCAATTGGTGCGGGAATAACCAATAATTTTGGTATGTCTTGGCTGGTGAATAATTTTACTTCCAAGACATCGGGACTAAGCCCTGATAATCCCAATATTAAATATTATCGAGGTGTTGGTAGAAGCTGAAGTTAATTGTGACCCCCAGGTGATGCAGAAACTCTCACGCAAGCGCAAAGGTGATGAAATTCAACTTGATGGCGAGTCGATGTCCAAGGCTTTATTGCTTGCTAGAGATGAATATTGGCGTGCGATCGTCAGATGGTTGCGCTCGAAGATGGATGATGATATTGAAGAACTGGTGTTTTGCGGAGGGACTGCGGATTACATTCGTCCAGAAATAGACGCTTACTTCCAGAAAGAGGGGATTAAGGTATCTTGGCACGGTAATATTTTTATACCTGATGAGATATCTTCCGATATTGGCAATCGGATGGCGGATGTCTGGGCGCTCTACCAATATATGATTATTCAGTTTGATGAGTTGACTGGTTATACCCGCTCTGAGGTTGTACTGCTAACTAAATCCGCTGAAGGTAGTACAGATGAAGAAGTTAAACGTAAGTATAATTTTACGCCTTGTGAGCGACCTAGTACCTTTATTGCTGTGAACGAGAATGTTTGATTAGCTCAGAAAAAGTAGTGTAGTTACAAGGACTGCAACTACACTTCTGGGATGCTTTTTACGTAACTTCTCAATAACCACTGCATGAATGAGCCGATTACTCGTGGTTAGGTGAGAATAGCTAGTTCTAGGGGGATTGAAAATAATTCCTTGTTGGCAGCGCCCCTTTCTATAATGACATCAGGTAGATAGAGAATATTGTTATCCCGCTTCAATCGAGTACACTTTGAACAAAGACTGTTGTTCAGCGTAGAATCTTCATGGCAAGGTGGTTATATTATGTCAACAGAAGATTTTTCTTCTCAATAAGCTCAAAAAAGTCGCATTAATAGCTGCTGGTTGACACAGCTTTAAAGGTTGAAATCACATTAGAATTATGCCGTTGGTTTTTATACTCAATAACCAGCTTGCACAAAGGCAATAATGCTTTCCTACGGAACTATTAGATTGAGCAAGTGCTGAGTGAATATCTCTTGGACGGGGTATATTTCTTTTTGTGTACAATTCCACAATAGGCAATCTGTGTAGCTAGGTCGATATTAAGCTAATCGGCATTTAAGCTGCATAATATAAATGTAGAGTCGATTGAAAAAAGTATGCCACCACCAGCCAAAAACTTTTTAATTTTAGAACAAGTTACTCAGCTACAGCAGGCTCTTAAGGAGAGCGAATTACCGCACGTAAGTGAAAGAATTTTAATTATTCTGCTCCAAAACGATGGCAAAACACAACAAGAAATTTCTAGATTTCTAGGTTGTTCTCCCAGAACTGTTGCTTATTGGTGTATGCATGGAGATCCAGATAACCTAGAAAGTTTACATAATAAACGAGAGTATGAGCATAACCGAAAAGCCACGCCTGAATATATTGAACTGTTATTAAAAACAGTTGATAGAGAACCATCAGATTTGGGTTATGAATTTGGTCGATGGACAGCAGAAAGATTAGCAACATATTTAACAGAACAAACAGGAATTGATTTAAGTAGTTCTCAAGTTAGGAGGATATTAAAGCGAAAAAAGTATAGTTATATTTGGGCTAAATATGATTTAGAAGATAAACAAGATCCTCTAATTAGAGCAGAATTCCAAGAGAAGCTTGCCCAATATTTGACAATAGCAAGAGAGCAACCAGAGCTTTTGCAGGTATGGAAATGGGCGTGAGAGCGGTTTCAGTTTACGTGTGATTCGCCGTAAAAATTGGGGTAAGCGAGGAAAACGCAAAAATCTTACAGGGCAACGTCGGCGTGGTCGGGTCAATGTTATGGGAGGAATCCGAGAAGG
>NZ_JADEXF010000406.1 GCF_015207245.1 Nostoc cf. edaphicum LEGE 07299 | reverse complement strand
GTCCAATCCATTCTAAGGTTGCTGAAACAAATGAATCATAAAAGATGGTTTTATCCATTTGCTGAGTGTAGTTGCTGTTCGTAGCACGAAACAATTCGGCATTAAATTTTTCTCTACGGAACAACTGCACGACATTAATACCAAGCACATTTTCTTGTAGCTGTGAATTTAGGATAGACAGTTCTTCTCGCCCTTTGTAATTGGCTTTGCGGTACTGTTTTTGAATGTAAACAATTACCCAGCTAGTTGGTAACAGCATCAATAACAGCAAGCAAGAAAGTTGCCACTGGATGGAAAACATTAAACCCAAAGTCACCAACATTAAAAACAAATCGGATATGATGCCAACTGCTCCAGTCGAAAAGACATCGCCTAACACTTCCACATCGCTGGTGATTCTGGTAATTAATTTACCTACGGGTGTGCGGTCAAAAAAGCGCACTGCTAGAGATGTTACATGCTGAAATAAGTCTTGGCGAATTGCTGCGGTGATTTGTTGCCCTAGCTTTTGGACTATATAACCTTGAAAACCTGTCAACGTCACTTGGATGGCGATCGCAATTACCAATAATCCCTCTAGAATATTTAGCCCTTGCGAGAAGGGACGATTCCTGAAAAGTTCGTAAGTGCTTGGTTCATTACGAATCAGAGAGATTACTTGCCCAATTAAGAAAGGTTGTACGGCATTAGCTAGTGCGATCGGTATGAGTAGGCACATCGACAGCGCCAATAGCCGTCCGTTACGACGGGCATAAGGCACCAAACGCAAAAATAACCGCCAGTCATTTTCACGCCGACGCTCTGGTGTATAAGATTTTTTGAGAGATTGGTAGATGCTCATAGTAAGAGCATTATATTAATGTTTGGAAAAAAACACGCTTGTTTAAAGTAGCGTTTATCTTCCTACTCTGATACCATGCCTGAGATAGAAACTGCAAGACTACTACTAAGATCCTATATTCCTCAATATTTGGACGGTTCTCTTTACGTAGGTAATTATGCCTGAGATAGAAACTGTGCAGTTGCAACTATAGTCATTTTTAATCCGGTGAGGTACAGGTATGCAAATAGACCTAACCCCCTAACCCCCTTCCCGCTTCGGTAAGGGGGAACAATTCAAAGCCTCTCTCCTTTTAGGAGAGAGGTTTGGAGAGAGGTCAAAATTGTACTTCACGCTGGTCGAGAACCGCTATAAGGCACTTATCTCTAGACGACTTTGATTACCTATTTCGCCTCTACTGCGATGCAGAAGTCATCAGGTATTTGTTGCCAAGAACAAGAGAACAAACTCAGGCAAGTTTAAACAAACATATCCAACACTGGCAACAACACAATTTTGGGATGTGGGCAGAGGGAATAAAGACGGTATTGGACGAAGCTTGGAACTCCGACCAATGCAATTGTCCTTCTAGGAGGGGGCTTGTGACGAAGATATTTCTTCCCCCACACCCGATACCCGCTCCAACGGGGCTTGGTAACAACAAGATTCCTGACTTTTGAAATAAATCGCGAATCTGAGGGCGCACTGCTATGCGCCTCTACGGCATTTGTATTAATTGCTTCATAAATATTCCTGTAAGTATGAAAAGATAGCATACTTATCTATTTACGTCTTATATCTAAAGATAGAAGATTAAGGTTAAAATTTGGGAAACCTAAGAGGGGTTCATTCCCTAGAGATGTCCTACCTACTTATCGCAGAATGCAACTGAGGTCAGATGACGCAACCTTTAAATAAAGTCAGAGAATGGGAACTACGTCGTGACGAAGCAAACCGCTATTACCAACGAGGGAAATTCCAAGAGTCTCTCGATCTTGCAACCAAAAATTTATATTTGGCTAGAGCAATTCCAGACCGAGCCAGAGAAGGTTATACATTAAACGACCTCGGTTTAGCTCACCTCAGTTGCTGGCAACCTCAAAGAGCATTAGAGCGTTTTCATCAGGCGCTTTCGGTTGCTGTTGAAATTGGCAACGCGCCAGCAGAGGCAACTGCACTTAGCAATTTGGGTTCTACCTACAGCCGTCTTGGACGCTTTTCGCAAGCGTTGGAATATTTTGACAAAGCACTGCCAATCTTCAGGCGATCGCAAGATACTCAAAGTGAAGTTTCTACTCTTAATGATGTCGCGCTAATTTATACGCGTTTAGGAGAACCAAAACGGGCACTGTTGCTACAACACCAAATTTTGAGGATGCGGCGATTGTTAGGTGACTTTTCTGGTGAAGCAACAACGCTCAATGGCATTGGATTTGCCTACAATGTTTTAGGCAAGTTTGAGCAAGCGCTAGAATTTTTTCAAGCAGCACTACCAATTCAACGAGCTGTCAAGAATTTGCTTGGAGAAGCAACCACCTTAAATAATATTGCTTCTGTGTATCATGATTTAGGACAACCGAAACAAGCGCTGTTGCTCTACTATCAAGTTCTTTTGACACGTCGAGCAATTAGCGATCGCTCTGGTGAAGCAACAACCCTTCACAACATTGGTTTTACCTACAGCACCCTGGCAGAGCATCGCCAAGCAATGAAGTTCTACAAGCAAGCCATTGGGATTTATCAAGAACTGGGCGATAATCTCGGAGAAATTTCAACTTTGCTCAATATGGGAAGCGTTTACGCCACCACAAAACGCAAAAAAATGGCGCGATCGTGCTATCAAAATGCCCAAGAGTTAGCAGAGCAAATTGAATATCAGCCACTTTTAGAAAAAGTACAGCAGTTCATAGATTCTCTGTAGCTTCCAGTTCCCCTTCTCCCGTATTGGGCTACAGTGTACACACAAGTCCTTCTGACCCCCTCTAACTCCCCCGATTCCTTGGGGGAGAAGCGGATATTTCCTCCCTTGTAAAGGCTACCGTGTATACACAAGTCTATCCAGAGCGAGTTCCCAGCCAAGAAAGATAGACTCAAATTGTCTTAAACCATAGACTTCTTGCATAAGTCGGAAAAGGGGAAAGGGGGAAAGGTTCTGTATTGTCCCCTTCCCCTTTAACATGAACCCTTTTTCCCCCTCTTGCAAAAAACACTTTCTAGTGAAATTAAATATGCGTTATGCAGAACCCTTGTAGAGGCGTAGCAAGTGCTACGTCTCTAAATTCTTTTTTACCCTAGCTACAATACCAAAGTTGTAGCTAGAAGAAGAACATCTATGAAAGCTTACGAAATTCAAAGCAACGCTGGGATTGATGCCTTGGCATTAGTCGATCGCCCCCAAGCAAAACCCGCAGCTGGACAAGTTCTGATTCAAGTGAAGGCAACATCCTTAAATTATCGCGATCTGCTGGTTATTGAAGGAGCTTATGGTGCTGGACAGAAATATCCGTTGATTCCCATGTCTGATGGTGCGGGAGAAGTTGTAGCGGTGGGGGAAGGTGTGACACGGGTAAAAATAGGCGATCGCGTCGCTGGTATTTTCTTCCAAGACTGGATTTATGGCTCTTTAACCAAAGAGAAAATGAAATCCGATCTCGGAGGCGGTATCGATGGAATGCTGGCTGAGTATGTCTTATTACACCAAGATGCTTTAGTAATATTACCCGATAACTTATCCTACATTGAAGGCGCAACTTTACCCTGTGCAGCAGTCACCGCTTGGCACGGACTTGTAACAAAAGGCAATATTGGTGCAGGCGATAGTGTTTTATTACTCGGTACTGGAGGAGTTTCAATTTTTGCTCTCCAGTTTGCCAAAATACATGGTGCTAGAGCGATTATTACTTCTAGCAGTGATCAAAAGTTAGCACGAGCGAAACAGCTTGGTGCTGACGAGACAATCAACTACAAAACAACACCAGATTGGGAAAAGCAAGTTTATCAATTAACCAATCGCACGGGTGTAGATCATGTGGTTGAGGTAGGCGGTGCAGGTACTCTGCCAAAATCACTACAAGCAGTCCGCATTGGGGGACGTATTAGTTTGATTGGCGTATTGTCAGGTAGAGGAAATGAAATTGACCCTATGCCAATACTTTTTAAGAGCTTAACAGTTCAGGGAATTTATGTTGGCAGTCGGGAAATATTTGAGGCGATGAATCAGGCGATGCAACAGCATCAAATCAAACCAATTATCGATCGAGTTTTCCCCTTCAATGAAGCACGGGAAGCTTATCATTACCTCAAAAGTGCCGCTCACTTTGGTAAAGTCGTAATTCGTAATTCGTAATTTTAAAGAGTTTAATTAACTTGTTCCCATACTCTATATCTAGTTGTGAATCTAAGAACTAAAACAGAGTACATTGCTTATCTGTACTCGTTCCTGAACAATTCACACTCACCACTCAGCACTCACTACTCAGCACTCAGCACTCTTATGGTGCTGGATTTGGCGACTGAGCATGAACTATATCCAACTCTTCCAAAATGTCTTTGTCGAGAACTACATTCACACTTTCTAAATTCTCTTTAAGTTGTTCCAGTGTTGTAGCACCAATAATTGTGCTAGGCACAAACCAACGACTCCGCACAAATGCTAAGGCCAGATGCGCTGGACTTAGTTGATGACGCTTGGCAATTTCTACATAAGCTGATACGGCTTGACTGACTTTCGGTTTCAAATAGCGCTGACCAAAATTCTCAAACAAAGTGACTCTTGCTTTCTCTGGTTTGCCATTTAGATATTTGCCAGTCAAGAAGCCAAATGCTAAAGGACTATAAGCTAATAACCCAATTTCCTCGTGATAAACTGCTTCTGCTAAAGATCCTT
>NZ_JADEXF010000405.1 GCF_015207245.1 Nostoc cf. edaphicum LEGE 07299 | reverse complement strand
GTATTTGTTATATTTCTTGCCTTTGGATTTATTTGGGTTTTGATGGGAGTTGTAGGTTGGATTGCGTTTCTAAAATCTGAGGGTGAGGAAATTAAGTTTGGTAAGTGGGGACTTATAGTTGCTATTCCAATCTTAATACCAATAATTGTTACTCTGATTATTGGTGTATTTTATCATTAAAAAAATTATTAAAATCTAGGTTTTTTACTTTTGAATCGCACCCCTAACTAAAATAACTGTACTTTCTACACCAGAGGCGATCGCTTCGGGAATATTACCTTGAATCGCTTGCTGTAGCAATCCCTCGCGGGATGCTCCCAAAACTACAACGTCGTAACCTTCGGTTTCCACTAGGTTAATCACACCTTCTGCAACTGAATTAGCTTGTATGGGGAGAGCAACTACAGTACTCGACAATTTGCGCCGCCGCATCAAATGACGGATGGCTTGTTCTGAAATTGACATATCTGGCTTGAGTTCAGATGGCTTAAACACCTGTGTCAGGCGAATTTTCGGATCGTTTCCTAATGTAATTAAAGCCGGTAGCAATTTAATTGCCAGTGGGGAATTGGGGCCACCAGCCACTGGAACTAGCCAACGGTTAAATGAGTGCTGAGTGGGGAGTGGGGAGTGGGGAGTAGTGCCTAATTTTACTAATACGACTTCGCAGGTGGCTTGGCGAATTATGGTGTCAACAACGTTGCCAAAAATCCGACCAGGGGTAGATGTGTTACCTTTCCATCCCATTAAAATTAAGTCGATGTGTTGTTCGTTGATTGTCTCCAAAATTGCCTGCGCCACATCGTGGGTAACTCGAATCTGCGTGTGTAAAGGAATTTTCCACTTTTTTGCTAAGACTTCTGCCTGTCGTAGCAAGCGGCGGCTTTTTGCCGTTCTTACCTGTGTTTCTGATGGGGAACTGTGGCGGGGTATCAGCATCACTTGCACGCAATCTATTTCATAATGGCGATCGCGGGCAATAGCTGCTGCCATCAGTAATAAAACACCTGCTGTTTCGGGATTTGCTACGGGTACTAATAATCTACCTCTACCAATGGTGGGCGATCGCGTCTGGTAAACTATGTATGAAGGTTCTGGTCGCAGTTTCGGTGTCGCATTTTCACCATTGAGATGATCTGCTTCCGCCCGAATAATATCTGCACGGGTAATAATCCCAATCAGTTTTCGTCTATCTACCACCGGTAAGCGACTGATTTGATAGCGATCGAGTAAATATAGTACATTACTGAGGGTGTGAATTGGTGATACTGTCATCGGGACAGATGTCATAATTTCTTTTAAGAAAATATCGGCTAGATTGCGATCGCGAAGTGTGTGGTTTGTACTCTCGCGGATTTTTAACAAATCTGATTGCGTTACAATCCCCACTAACTTGCTATCTTCTACCACAGGGAAACCGCGATGATGGGAACGAGCAAAAGCTTGCATTGCTTCTTCCAAGCTCATTTCTGCATCTAAAGTTTCTACCCGTTCTTGCATCACATCTTTTGCAGTTAACTTGGTTAATGCTCCTTCCATCGCAACTTCTTTGGTGAGAGTAATACCTTTTAACTCCAAAAGTTTTTCATAAAGCGAACCAGGCACTACCTTATCTGCAACCAGGTAAGCTGCGACAGAAACAATCATCAAAGGTAGCACCAGATTGAAATCTGTAGTCATCTCAAAGACAATCACAATTGCTGTGATTGGCACTTTGGAAACGGCGCTAAAAAATCCACCCATACCCGCTAGGGCGTAAGTAGTAGGAGAACCTGTTCCGGTGATGTATAGCTCAGAGACACCGATGATGTGTCCTAAACAAGAACCTAAAATCAAACTGGGAGCGAATAATCCCCCTGGTGCTCCCGAACCAAATGCAATCAGTGTGAGGATGAACTGGGCCGCAAAGGCGATCGCGGCGACGCTAGGATGGGAATCTCCAGTAATTAATGACTCCCGCAATCCCGTATTATCACGGAAGGATGGGGGAAGCAGGGCCACGACAACACCAGAGATAAATCCAGCTAAAGCTACCTGAAACGGTAAGCTGATGTGTAATCTTCTATAAAATTTAATACTAAATATAATACCGCGATTAAACAATGCACCAAACAAGCCTGCCAAAATACCTAACAGAATAAAAAAGGGAATTTCTGGGATGGAGAATTGGCTGGAAGATTTTACCAATTGCAAGTTAAGGTCAAGAGAGCCACCACCCAAAAGTCGGGATATCACGCCACCGATAAAAGAGGCGATAATGGCAGTTCCGAGAGTCAATCCTGATAAATCTTGGAGTAATTCTTCAACGATAAACAATACACCTGCGATCGGGGCATTGAAAGCAGCAGCTAAACCCGCACCTGCACCAGCTGCAATCATCTGCCGTCGATGATCTGGAGAAGTCGGAACCCAACGACTCATTCCTGCTGCCAAACCAGCCCCCACTTGGACAGTAGGGCCTTGCCGTCCCAGAGTCATGCCAGAACCAATGGCGATGATGGCACTGAATAACTTTACACCTGCTACCCGCCAAGATAATGTCACAGGCACATTGGCTAGAGTTGCTTTGACTTGCGGAATACCGCTACCAGAAGCCTCTGGTGCTAATCTATCCACCAACCATCCAGCCAGAAATCCCAGGACAAGACCAATTGCAGGTAGTACCAGCCATGCCGGCAAAAGGTGCGTAGTATGCACTCGCCATGTCCCCAACCATCCCGATCCGACTTTCAAAAATACCGCAGAGAGGGCAGCAACCAGACCGATAATACAGGCTTCGGCGATCGCTAAACCTCTTCTAGGCTGCCACCAGGTGCGAAAACGCTGATTCATACCAGTTTTGAATTTTAGATTTTGGACTTTCCTGCGGGACGCTACGCGAACGACTACGCTCAGGAACCATCGAACGATTTTTGATTACAAATCTTAACTAAAAAGCTGTTCGGTGGAATCTTCAGAGGATGTTTAAAAGTCATTGACGAAGTATAATTCGCTACTACACAAGCACTGTCCCCACTTACGAATTACGAATTACGAATTACAAATTATTTAATTGCTTCTTCCTGTGGTATATAGCCCTTCTACTATCAGAGACGGAGTATAACAAGAACCATTCCAATCAACATCGTTGCCTAGTGTAACCAATTGCTTCAGGGCTGTGTAAACATTACCTGCAACCATCGTATCCTTAACACGCCCAATTACTTGACCATTTTGGACGCGGTAGCCTAAATCGACGTTGATCGAAAAATCTCCAGAAATACTGCCGCCGCCACCCAACATTTGATCGACAATCAAGCCATCATCTAGTTGTTGAATCAAATCTGGTAGCGATGCCGAACCTGGCTGGATGAGAAAATTAAATAAACCAGGGGTGGGGTAGCTACCTAAACCAGGGCGAAAACCATTTCCAGTGGTGTTAGTACTTAGTTGGGAGCCAGTGGTGCGATCGCTATAGAAATGCTGTAAAGTCCCGTTTTGGATAAATACCAGAGATTGAGTCGGAGTGCCTTCATCATCAAAAGGGCAACTGTAAGGGCCAGCCTCTGGATCTTGGTAGATGGTGAGACTGGGTGCAATTACTTCCTTACCCAAACGTTCTGCCCAAGGTGAAGCTGCTTCTAAAACTCGCTTGCCATTTAAAGCGGCTTGTACAGTACCCCAAAGCATATCGGCGGCTTTAGAAGTGAACAAAATCGGGACACGACCAGTAGGAGGTGAGATATTTTCTCTAGACCAAATTAACCGTTGTAAAATTTGGTTAGCTAATCTCTCTGGGTCGAGTTCCCCCCGCTTGGTTTGACCATCAGCAACACTTAAAAAATCATCACCGCGCACCCATTCTGCTGATACATAGCAACTGAGGGTAGTGTCAGTATAGTGACAATCTAAACCTTTGGTGTTGACTAGTCTGGTGGTTTCAATATCACATTCCCAGTCACCATTGCATACAACATCGGGATAGGCATCACGGATGAGTGCGATCGCTTCTTTGCCCCAGTCCACCAAAACCTCTATCGGTAAACTTTCTCCTAAATCGGGGTAGTCAGGCTGAAAGTTAGAGCCTAATTCTACAGTTTCCGGTTGATTTAGTTGACTTAGAGCCAGAGCTTTTTCCACCATTACTTCGGCTAAGACAGAACCGTAAGCCACCGTCAGTCCCGGACGCCCGTTTCGCCAAAGCCGTAGTGCTGTACCTTCAGATTGGTTAGTTTCTAGCTGTTTGAGTCGGTTTGCCTCAAAAAACACTGGGCGAGAAAGCGATCGCGACTGATACACCTCAGCAGCTTCTGCTCCAGATTTTATAGCTAGTTCCAGCAACTGTTCGGCGAGTGTATCTTGTGACAAATTTTCAGAACCCATGACCCTTAGTGAATTGTGGATTTTGAACCGCATATCAACGCTGTCTCAAGAGAAGTGCGATGTCTACGACGGGCTACGCCTACGCACTTTCCAGTGATGAACGCAGATAACTATCCAAAAATCATCAGTGTTTCTTTACAGTTACGATTTGAAACCACAGATCAACACTGATGGACGCAGTTAATTATCCCAAATCATTGTCATGTCTCAACGGATCTAGTCATTTGTCATTGGTCATTAGTCATTAGTCATTTGTCATTTGTCATTTGTCATTAGTTCTTTGTAAATGCCCAATGCCCAATACTTCGACTACGCTCAGTACAAGTGCCCAATGCCCCATGCCCTATGC
>NZ_JADEXF010000404.1 GCF_015207245.1 Nostoc cf. edaphicum LEGE 07299 | reverse complement strand
GTTGAGACGTTCAAATCTTTGATTAACCCAGTGCGTATATCTAGTACCCAGCCGTGAACCATAGGTGCTTTTCGCTCATGGAGTACTTGACGCATGATGGAAGTTTGGTAAAGATTTTTCACTTGCGCCACAACATTGATTTCCGCCAAGCGATTCAGACGTTCTTCTCTTGTTGGCAAGGCGTCAATTTCTTCTTGTTTCTCTAAATACAGTTCCCGAATCGGATTTACCCAGTTATCAAGAATTCCGATAGTTCTCCCTTCTAAAGCTGCCTTAATTCCTCCGCAATCGTAGTGACCACAAACGATAATGTGTTCCACTTTCAGGTGTAAAATTGCGTATTCTAAAACGGCTAAAAAGTTTATATCCGTTAGAGAAACTTGATTGGCAATATTACGATGTACAAATAACTCTCCTGGTTCAGTACGGGTAAACTTTGTTAATGCCAGACGACTATCAGAACACCCAATGTATAGAAAAGGTGGTGTTTGTCCATTAGATAATTCTTGAAAGTAAGTTGGATCTAGAGCTAGCTTTTCGGCAACCCAAGCCTGATTATTTCTGAGGAGTTCATCAATGCTGTTGTATTTCATCTTTCGTCAACTTCAAGAGAGAATCTATCAAGATTTTATTTTAACTGAATCTACAGTTTTGTCTAAATCAAGATGAACTTTCTCAGAACTAAAATCTTATAAAGATGACAATTTTTTTCAATCGGGGGCAACAACTTTGCTATCGTTATGATGGTTGATTGACCAACGGTGATCGATAGTTACAGAGGAAAACTCGCAAATTTCTTCTAGTCGCTTTTGCTGTACAGCAGCTTTACGGAGAGTAATAATTAGCTGATTCACCTGATGCCGTAAATCTGGGTTATCATTTACTGCTAGCATAGTTTGTCTTTCTAAGAGTTGAAGTATAAGTTCGTAGTGAATAGGCGAAGGTAGAGGAATTTGCTCCATGAAGTTAACTTTTGATTTCATATTTGGGATTTTGTATTAGTCACAGTTTATTTCTTATTAATAAATTGTTACATAATAAATAACTAGTTGCTTATGGCTTTGGTTTGATTAGCAATGAAGATTTGGCAAAGATATTGATGATATTTGATAGCAAAATGCTGCGTGTATACGCATAATATGCCCAATTGCTCAACTATTATGTGCAGTTGCCCTACGTCTTTTAGGGCAGATGGGGTGTTTCTTTCAAAAATTCCTCAGTAATATACGGGCGATCGCAGCGCCGGGATCTGGTTGTTTTACCAAAGATTCTCCAATGAGTACAGCAGATGCACCTGCTGTCAGCACTAAACTCAAATCTTCTGGGTTGTGTAGTCCTGACTCGCTGACAACAAGGATATTTTTCTCTTGCAATTGTCTACCCCTTGCAGCCAAAAGTTGGCAAGTAGTTTGCAGATCAACAGAGAAATCTTCCAAATTGCGATTATTGATTCCTACTAAGGAGACCCCATCTAAAGCTAACACACGGTCAAGTTCTGCCAAGCTATGGACTTCAACTAAGGCTGCCATTTTCAGGTTGTGAGCAATTTTAAGGAAGTATTTCAAATCTTGATCGCTCAAAATAGCCGCAATCAACAAAATAGCATCTGCACCTTGAACCCGCGCCAAGTATATCTGATAAGCATAAACAACAAACTCTTTGCATAGTACGGGCAAATCTACGGCAGCCCGAACCTTGGCTAAGTTCTCAAAACTACCTTGAAAAAACTTGACATCTGTCAGCACAGAAAGACAACTAGCGCCACCTTGCTGATAAGACAGGGCGATCGCTACTGGGTCAAAATCTTTTCGTAAAACACCTTTACTAGGTGAAGCTTTTTTAACTTCGGCAATCAATGCTGGCTTAGTCTTACCTTGGCGCAAGGCGGCGACAAAATCACGGGTTGGCGGCGCAGTCACTACCTGTTTCAGCAATTGTTGCAAAGGAACTTTTTCCCGCATTTGGTCATATTCTACTTCTTTCTGCCAGACAATTTCTTCCAAGATGTGGTTTGGTTCTGCATCAGGTACGACAGCCTGATAACGCAATATCGATACATCAATAGCTGGGTTAGGTGAACGGCGACGGATTTGCATAATTAGTCATTTGTCATTGGTCATTGGTCATTGGTCATTTGTCATTGGTCATTGGTCATTTGTCCTTGTTTATTGACAAAGGACAAATGACAAAGAACAAATGACTAAATGGCTCGTTTATAAGCTTCGTCTAGGACTTCGGAAAGTGTTGGGTGGGCGTGAACTAGATGTGCAAGATTGTGGACAGATTGACGGTTGGCGATCGCAGCTGACGCTTCATGAATTAAGTCTGAGGCGTGCAGTCCGAAAATATGGACTCCTAAGACTTCTCCGGTGTCTTTGCGATATATCACCTTGGCAATACCGTCGGCTTCATTTTCTGCCAACGCTTTGGAATTTCCTTTGAAGTAACTTTTACTTGTGGCAATTTCAAACCCTTCGGTTTGTCCTAACTCCTTAGCTGCTGTTTCAGTTAAGCCTACATAGCTGACCTCTGGATGGGTAAACGCCGCTGCGGGGATGCTGCGATAGTCTACTATTTTTTCCCTCCCAACTATATTTTCTACCGCGATGATGCCTTGAGCAGAAGCCGCATGGGCTAACATCATCTTCCCATTAGCGTCGCCAATTGCCCACAAATGCGGTACGACTTCACCTGCTGAGAGTACTGCCATGCGATCGTCTACTGGAATAAAATTCCGCCGATCGAGTTCTACACCCACTGACTCTAAACCAAGATTTTTGGTCGCTGGGATGCGTCCCGTAGCCACCAAGCAAGCATCTACTTCGATGACATCTATATCTTCTTTGGTTTTGAAATCTGCTAACTCAATCACCACAGGTGAACCGGGAATGACTTTTTTGGCGTATATCCCAACTTTCGTTTCAATATCGCGGGGAGTAATTAGCACCCGTTCGGCAAGTTTGGCAATATCGCGGTCAAATCCTGGCATTAACTGATCTAGGGCTTCAATCATGGTGATTTCAGAACCCAAAGCTGAGTAAATATCAGAAAATTCTAAGCCGATATAACCACTACCAATAATCGCTACCCAGTCTGGTAACGACTCTAATTTGACACCTTGATCGCTGGTAAAGACAGTTTTGCCGTCTACTTCAATCCCTGGAGGCACAAAAGGAATTGAACCGGGCGAAAGGATAATGTCTTTGGCTGTGATGGTTTTTTCACCACCGTCTCCGATGATCGAGACTTTTTGCGCCCCAGCGATTTTTCCCCAACCTCTGATGATATCGACTTTTAGACGTTTGAGGCTGTTGGTTAAGTCGCCTTGAATTTTCGAGACGAGATCGTTAGCATGATTAGCGATCGCTTGGCGATCAAATTCCACACTACCAATTTGAATTCCCAATGACTTGAGGTGGTGGGCATTGCGTAACTCCCGCACGCGTCCAGATGCTGCCAGCAGCGCTTTAGAAGGAATACAGCCCCGATTAACACAGGTTCCTCCCATATCAGCAGCTTCAATTATTGCTGTTTTCAAACCACAACTTACGGCGTGTAAGGCTGCGCCATGTCCGCCTACACCAGCGCCGATAATTACTAAATCGTAATCATATCCTTGACTCACGTTAGTTTCCCCGTGTGCTTCGCCTATTTATTCTCAACTTGACCGACAATCAGCGCAACCCTTTTAACAGTTATCAGTTATCAGTTTTATCGCTGAACTCTAAATCCCTTACCTTACATTACCCTGACTGTTTACTCTTGACTGTTCACTGATTTCAGGTTCGGGTATTGCTAACTCAAATTATGATTCACTCACTTCTGGCGAAAATATGGATATTTTCATTATATGGGTTGGTTTTCCCAGAAAAGCGACAATAAATTAAGTGAGTATTTGCAGGGTAATGAAGCTGATTTCAGTTCTGAGCTAGTTAATAAATAGCAATTGCAGTCTCATTTAGAGTATCCACACCTTTTTCTTTACAGCGCGTTAGCGTAACACTAAGCTGGGTTTAGGATTGATCCAGAAGATTTACGCAGGCGATCGCTCGATGTCTATTCCCCAAATTAGTGAATTTACTATCCGCCGTCATGCCAACGCCAAATCTTTCCAGCGGGGCGAGGCATATTATAATGCTGGTGCTGTTAATGCCGTTATCCAACGTGGTCATCTGCTTCAGGCAGATGTTGTAGGCACCGAAACTAGACCTTATCATGTCAGCCTGAATTTCGATAGCAGTGGGTTAACCTCAGTAAAATGCACCTGTGCCTACGACTATGAAGGGTGGTGCAAACACATTGTAGCGACGATGCTCGTTTGTGCGCGTAACCCAGAAAATATTGAGCAACGCCCCACCCTTGAAGAACTACTAAATCGCCTGAATTATATCGAAATTCAAAGGCTGCTGCAAGAGTTGGTAGCAGAATACCCCCCCCTAATTGAGGCGATTGACCGTCATGTAAGTTGGATGACGAATCCTGCTGACAACCAAACAACCATAAAATCCGTGCGCCGCAATACTCTTGATCCGGCTCCCTTTCGGCGGCAAGTACGGCAGATTCTCAAGGATACCGTGCGCTACTTTGAGGAGGGATACGAAGAAGACCCGATTGGCGAAGATTTGCTGAGTGTAGTGCAAACTGCGGTAGATTTTAGCGAACGGGGAGAAGGTGAAAATGCGATCGCTATTTTGGAGGCGATTACTTCTACCTG
>NZ_JADEXF010000403.1 GCF_015207245.1 Nostoc cf. edaphicum LEGE 07299 | reverse complement strand
GTACCAGCCTTAACAGCTATCGCTTTACATTTTCTATTGGTGGCAGCATTTTATCGTTGATTTTAACGCAAATTGTTTTTTCAGCGATCGCCGATCGCAAACAACAATATTTGGTTTTAGCAGCAGTTTGTACAGTAATTTCGATTTTAGGATTATATTGGTGCGTTTTTGGAGTCCGCGATCGCATCTTAGCTTTTGAGGCTAAACGCATCCAAACCGAGGAACCTGCATCTCTCCCCTTCTTTGAACAACTAAAAATTGTCTTTAGTAACCGACCTTTTTTATTTGTTATTGGTATATATCTTTGTTCTTGGCTAGGCGTGCAGGTGACAGCCAGCATTATTCCCTATTTTGTAGTCAATTGTATGGGTCTTAAAGAATCAGACGTGCCCACAGTGATGATTGCAGTCCAAGGAACTGCTCTGGTGATGCTATTTGTCTGGGGAGCGTTGAGTAAAAAAATCGGGAAAAAAGTTGTTTATTTTCTGGGAATGAGTTTGTGGATTATAGCCGCCGCCGGACTATTTTTCTT
Source organism: Nostoc cf. edaphicum LEGE 07299 (assembly GCF_015207245.1). Taxonomy (GTDB): domain Bacteria; phylum Cyanobacteriota; class Cyanobacteriia; order Cyanobacteriales; family Nostocaceae; genus Nostoc; species Nostoc edaphicum_B. The sequence goes on along the minus strand of NZ_JADEXF010000403.1, from coordinate 4,195 downwards.
ACAGCCTGGTCAAATAGTTTTGATGTATGTGATGGCTGTTATGGCAGGTATTGGTGTCTCCACAGCTTATCTAATTCCTTGGTCAATGATTCCAGATGTGATTGAATTAGATGAACTGCAAACCGGACAACGCAGAGAAGGCATTTTTTATGGCTTCATGGTTTTGCTGCAAAAATTTGGTTTAGCTTTCGGGCTATTTTTGGTGGGAAATGCTTTGCAAGTATCTGGTTTCAAAGAATCTGTAGCCGGAAGTCCACTACCTATCCAACCGGAATCAGCACTGTTTGCTATTCGCGTTGCCGTTGGCCCCATACCGACAGTTTGTTTGATTTTTGGCTTAGTTTTAACGTATTTTTACCCAATTACCCGCGAGATGCACGCAGAAATTATGCTGAAACTCAAAGAACGGCAAGAGAAGAGGGGAAGTTAAAGGAGCAGGGGATCGCTTTTACGAATACCTTTAGCCATTTAATACTCGTAGCTATTCTTAAAGCCGAAGCTGCTACAGACTGCGCGAAACACCGAAACGTGAAGGCAGAAGTTCTTACAGGGAAGGCGGAAACTGCTACAGGCTGCGCGAAACACCGAAACGTGAAGGCAGAAGTTCCTACAGGGAAGGCGGAAGCTGCTACAGGCTGCGCAAAACACCGAAACGTGAAGGCAGAAGTTAATTTTTAACTTGCTTAACTTTACTATGATTGCGATCGCGACGATCAAAAAAGTCAGGGAGCTTCTTTGTCACAATTGATTTAAGATTGCGATATCAGTTTTGCTCTTGGTTTTTCCTGTATTGGCTGTTACCCCTGCTCTCTACTCCCTATTCCCTTTGATTTTAATTTGTTTTAGACTCGACCTTAACGCACCTCAGATCGTCAAGAATGATTAAGAAAAACGAGTATAGACAAACATGGTAAAAATGCTAGCTGAAAACTTGATGGGGATTGAGGCAAGCTTACAAATTAATTGGGTTTGGCTAAATGCCAGCTTACAGTTTGCTAGTTGGGCACTCTTCTCACTTTTACTTGCTGAGATATTGAGAGACAGCTACCATGCTTTGTGTCACCAAGTCAGTTGGCTTGCTAAATGGCACAACAAGCACCACATGGCCTATCGCCGCGATTTATCAATAGTTTCCCTGAAAATTTATCAAGAATCCCAACTCTATCACGACATTTTAGAGTCGAGTTTACTGCTAGTGGTATTGGTAGTCGTTGCCTTAATTGTCCAGCAAATGGGGTTATGGCTGGGAGTAGCTTATGGTTGTACCTTTTTGTATGGCGCGTCTGTGCGATATTTTCAGGGAAAAATTGATACAGATTACAACCACCTACCCGGCCCTTTAGAGACAATACCATCCATTTGGTGGGTGAATCGGTCTTACCATTGGCGGCATCATTTTGATGATGTCAACGCTTACTACAGTGGTGTCTTTCCCCTAGTGGATAAAATTCTGGGTACAGGACTGTCTCTCAAAGGTAAAACCATCGCTTTAACCGGAGCATCAGGAGCGTTAGGGCAAGCGTTGGCGGCTGAACTTATAAAGAATAATGCTAAAGTCGTCGCATTAACCACTAATCCAGAAAAATTAGTAGAGCAAGTTGGGGCAAAGGTGGTTTCCTGGCAGTTGGGTAACGAAGCTGAACTGAGAAATAGTTTAGAGAAAGTAGATATTTTAATTATCAACCACGGAGTCAATGTCTACGCCAGCCGCACACCAGAGGCTATCAACGCCTCTTATGAAGTAAATACCTTTTCAGCCTTGCGGTTGATGGATATATTTTTGACAACTGTAACAGGGCCACAAGCAAAAGCAACCAAGGAAATTTGGGTAAACACTTCTGAGGCTGAGGTTTCTCCAGCGCTGAGTCCGCTTTATGAACTTAGCAAAAGAGCGCTAGGAGATATTGTTACCCTCAAACGTTTGGACGGGGGTTGTGTAATTCGCAAGTTAATTCTTGGCCCGTTTAAGAGTCAGTTGAATCCTTATGGAGTGATGTCTGCACAGCAAGTTGCTCGTGCGATCTTATTTTTGGCGCGGCGAGACTTCCGAAATATTATTGTGGCAATAAATCCTCTCACCTATCTGCTGTTTCCCTTAAAGGAAACTAGTACGTCGCTATACTATCGACTTTTTAGCCGGACAGCGAAAAGTGAACAGGACTTACGCAAACAATAGTCGAAAAGAATGATTTTCAGGTAGTAGTTTGTCAAGTTTAAATTGATAGGTAAGCAAGTTTGTAGTAAAGACTTTAGTCCTTATTTTCTAAGCACTAAAGTGCTTACTACAAACCCTCAAAAGTAAAAGTGATAGCCTTAGCCTTGCAATAGTTTTGACAGTAGAGCATAAAATTACGGAGGAGTAAGGGCGTAGGCGATCGCTAAATTGAAACAGAACTTGGATAAACTTGAGAAAGCGATCGTTTTTTTATAGTCATCATCCGAACTCCACCATTAGGAGCAAGGGTAAATCCACGTCGTTGCAGTTTAATAGGTTTATTTTCCACTAAGGTAAGTTGATAATTGGATAAAACTGTTGCCAGGACTAATTTGATTTCTAACTGAGCCAGGGCATATCCTAAACATCGCCGACTTCCACCACCAAAAGGAATAAACTCCCAAGGGGAATACTGGCGTCCTAAAAAACGTTCGGGATTAAATTGTTGAGGATTAGGATACAAGTCTTCCCGATAATGCAGGAGGTAGATACTTGGCATTAAGGTTGTATCAGGAGGAAACTGGTATCCTGCAATATTTATGGATGATTTAGTAATGCGTGGAAAAAGCCCTGGAAGGACTGGATACATCCGCAGGGTTTCTTGGCAAACTGCGCTTAAGTAAGGAAGCTGGGCAATTTCCATCGGGTTTGGATTTTCTCCCAAGCTGTCAAGTTCCTGCTGCAATTTTGAGAGGACATCTGGATTTCGGTGAATTTCATAAAAAGCCCACGCTAGCGTTGTTGCAGTAGTTTCATGTCCAGCAAATAAAATTGTGAGCAATTCATCTTTTAATTCATCGTCGGTCATTGCTTGCCCATTTTCATCTCGTGCTGCCATCATCAAGCTCAGAACATCACCCTGGTTCTGATTGTTCTTTGTTCTTTTCTCTTCAATTTCTGCTTGAAGTAGCTGATAAATAGAGTTTTGTCTACTTCTCATCTGCCCCCAAGGAGTCCATTTTCCCCAATCTTTTTGTAAAAATGGAAAAAATAGCATACTGGAGCGCAAAGGAGAATCAGTCATATCCAACCAACTAGTAAGGAGAGGTAAAATTAGTTGATAGCGTTCCCCTTCACTTAAACCAAAAACAATTTGTAAAATTACTTCTAGACTAACTTTCTGCATGGCAGACCGAACCACAAAAGGTTGATTGATTTGCCATTGACTGGCGATTTGCTCGGTAATTAAGCAGATTTGTTGAGCATAAATCTGTAGCCTTTCTCCATGAAAGGGGGCATTAATAATTTTCGTTCTCGTCGATGGCGGGCACCATCTATTAACATGATAGAATTTCGCCCAATCAAAGGTTCTGCAATTTTATTACCACGACCAATATCAAATTTAGAATCTTGACTGAAAATTTCTTGAATGGCTTGGGGACGGCTAATAATTACATAAGAACCGAGTCCACTCAGTTGCATGGAAAAAATGTCTCCATACTTTTGACTATACTTTTGCTGAAATCCAATCGGGTCGGCAATCCATCCGAGCAGTTGCCACCACGAAGGACTAGTAATGCAATTCGGTAATTGACTAAACATAATATTTACCTGTGATTCCACTTCACAATCTCAAACAAATACACCTATTATCTCTGAGCGTTGAAGGTTGTTGGGTATACTACTGTTGTTTACTCAACCATATTTAGAGACTGGCTCATGACCGTGTTTATTAAGCTGTCTAGCAAGCGATCGCTCGAGGTATTTTGCTAAAAGGTGTTGGCTTAGATGTAGTATAGTTCGTTGACACTCCCCCACCAAACTTACGTTGTGGTGGGGGATTCTTGTTTCATGGAAACACGCTTTTCAGTACAAGTACCAACGAGTCTTACTGCTTCTCCACAAGCTTGAATTTCTGCGTGTCCCGCAGTATTTGTTGACAGCCCTTCGACTTCGCTCAGGGCAAGTATTCTAATCCCCTCTGCCCTCAGATTCCGCGACGCATTTTTATCTCTGTCGTGGGTTGTTTGGCAACTCGGA
>NZ_JADEXF010000402.1 GCF_015207245.1 Nostoc cf. edaphicum LEGE 07299 | reverse complement strand
AGATTATTTCTCACTATATTTTTAATGAGGTACAGCCAATTGTTCATCGGCTACCTGAACATGATCGGCAACAATTTTGCGGAATGCATCACCTTCAATTGTTTCCTGTTCTACTAGCAAATCTACTAAACGCTCCAAAACTACGCGGTTTTCTTCCAACAGTTCTTTGGCCTTAATGTAGGAATTGCTAACAATTTCGCGCACTTGTGAATCAATTTTGGCAGCAATTTCCTCAGAATAGTCTGATTTATTCATCCAGTCGCGTCCTAAAAATACCTCTCCACTCTGATTTTCCAAGGACAACGGGCCTAATTCTGACATCCCGAAGCGTGTCACCATCTGCCGCGCCATCCCTGTCACGTGTTGCAAGTCATTGCTTGCACCTGTGGTCACTTCTGGCTTCCCAAAAACAATTTCCTCGGCGGCGCGACCACCCAAAGTAGCAGTAATCCTCGATTTGAGTTGGGAACGAGAAATTAACCCCTGTTCTTCGTTGGGAGTAAACCAAGTTAATCCCAGTGCTTGTCCCCGTGGAATTAATGTAACTTTCTGCACAGGATCGTGGTCTTTGAGCAATGTGCCTACTAAAGCGTGTCCAACTTCGTGATAGGCAATCAAGCGCTTGCTCTTACTGTCTACTAAGGCGGTACCTTCCATACCTGCAACAACTCGGTCTACAGCAGCATCAATTTCTAAAAGGGTGACGGCTTCTTTACGTCTTCTAGCAGTAAGAATAGCGGCTTCGTTGAGTAAGTTAGCTAAATCTGCACCAGTAAAACCAGGAGTGCGGCGAGCGATCGCTTCTAATGATACGCTAGGATCGATTTTCTTATTCCGCGCGTGGACTTTCAAAATTTCTAGTCGCCCTTTGAGATCGGGTGGATCGACCATCACTTGTCTGTCAAAGCGTCCCGGTCTGAGTAATGCTGTATCTAAAACATCTGGGCGGTTTGTGGCAGCAATAATAATGATGCCTGTGTTACCTTCAAACCCATCCATTTCGGTGAGCAGTTGGTTGAGGGTTTGTTCGCGCTCGTCGTTACCGCCACCGATACCAGCACCCCGTTGTCTACCTACTGCGTCAATTTCATCGATAAATATTAGACAAGGGGCATTATCTTTGGCTTTCTTGAAAAGGTCACGCACGCGAGATGCACCCACACCTACGAACATTTCCACAAATTCTGAACCAGAAATACTGAAGAATGGTACACCGGCTTCACCTGCGATCGCTTTTGCTAGTAAAGTTTTACCAGTACCAGGAGGGCCAATTAACAGCACTCCTTTGGGAATCCGTGCGCCTACAGCAGTAAATCTTTCTGGCTGTTTCAGGAAAGTCACAACTTCTTCGAGTTCTTCTTTAGCTTCTTCAACCCCGGCGACATCTTCAAACTTCACTCCAGTTTTTGCCTCCATTTGGAAGCGAGCTTTGGATTTGCCGAAATTCATCGCTTGGCTAGAAGCATTAGTAGAGCGTCGGAGGAACAATAGCATTAAAGCTACCAGTGGCAAAATCCACATCAAATTAATCAACAGCCCAACAGCAGCTCGACTGTTCGCAGAGGAAACTTCGCCAAAATCAACATTCTTGTCTTTGAGAATGTTGACTAACTCTGTGTTTTGCGCCAAAAGTCTCACCTGTTGCGGTGGTGTATTATCTTTTTGTCCCTTAAGATAAACCTTTGCTAGCTGTTCGGTTTCGTCTAACTCTACTTTCTCGACTTCTCCCGCCTTCACTTTCTTGATCAAGTCGCCATAATTTAGCGAGGCGGTTTCTGCCTTTTGTGCCATGACAGGAGTACTTCCGAAAATTCCTGGCAACATAATCAAACTAGCAGCAATTGCACCAACCCAAGCAACGCGCTTTGAGGACTGCCTTTTTATCAATGCTTTTTTTCCCGAATTTGTCATAATAATTACCCTTTGTCTGCTGGCACAAGTTAAGCGCTGGTTTTATGCCTATTCTTCTATCAAAAATTGTAATAACTGGAAATTACACTTTTCTTATCTAGTCTAACTTCCACACAAAAGCATTCCCAAGTTTCTTCAGGCTATTACATAAAGTTGTGCAAGGGTATCTAGTATGCAGCTGTTAAGACTGGGCATTTGGTACAAGGGGCAGAGGGGAAAGGCTTACTGCTACTTCTCCCCTGTTCCCCTGCTCCCCTGCCTCTTGTGCCCAATCCCCAGTAGATATTAATTTGACACATTCCAGCACAAATCGCTAAGATAAACATAGTCATAACGATTCCGCTTTTTAACAAATCTGACAATAGTAGCTAGTTAATAGTTTATGGGTTAATTATGGTGAAAATTATTGGCATTGGTGGTAGTTTAAGACCCAACTCTTATACCCAGCTTGCTTTAGAAGTCGCAGCGCAAAGAGTTGAAGCTTTAGGTGCAGAGGTAGAAATTCTCGATTTACGGCAGTTGCAGCTACCATTTTGCACTGGCGCAAAGGAGTATCCAGAGTATCCAGATGTTCAGCGGTTGCAAGAAACAGTTAGTCAGTCCGATGGGTTAATTTTAGCTACACCTGAGTATCATGGTGGCGTTAGTGGTGTCCTAAAAAATGCTCTGGACTTAATGAGCTTCGATCAACTATCTGAGAAAGTAGCAGGATTTATTAGTGTTTTGGGTGGTCAGTCTAATAGCAACGCTCTAAACGAACTACGGTTAATTACCAGATGGGTGCATTGTTGGTCTATCCCTGAACAAATTGCGATCGGACAAGCTTGGGGTGCGTTCAGTCCTGAAGGCAAACTAGTAGATGAGAAACTATCTCAAAGATTTGATCAATTTGCTCAAAGTTTAGTTGATAACACTCGCAAGCTGCGGGGCGTAAATTAATTGTAGGGTGGGTCTAGCTTTGCCCACCCTCGTCAACTCAAAACTTAATGATGATGGTGGTGATGATGGTGATCTCCAGCGAGTTGGGGATTAACTGCCAAAGGTTGTTCTGATAACAACTCTGCTATATGAGTATCAGCCCATTGCGCCACCATTGCCAAGAATTCTGGGCGATCGTTGACGCAAGCCATTTGCACGTAGTTCGTGCCAGGATGCTGTTTTTCCAAAGCATGGATGATATGGTGTACATCCAATAGAGTTTCGTGGTTTTCTGTAGCAAAGCCAATTGGCATAAAAATTACCACTTTTGCACCCAATTGAATCAGGTTATTTGCAGCTTGCTCTGCATTTGGCTGCGTCCAATCAATTAAGGGTGTGTCATGATTGAGCCAACCCACCGAGATTAACGGATAGCGGTTAATCAACTTATCCCGAACCAAGTCGTACATTGCTTCACTTTCGGCAATCCCAGAAGTAAAGCCTTTAGCTTTGTGGGGACAGCCGTGATTCATTAAGACAATACCGATTTGAGAAGGTAGATAAGCACCTGCTAACTCAGCAATTTTTTCCTCAACCAGATGAGCCATTAAATCGATGTAGGCTGGTTCGTTGAAGAAAGAAGGAATGTAGCGCTGTGCTTTAACCCAGTGTTCTTCACCATCAGCCAACTCAACAAGAGCATTGTTAACTTGCTCGATCGCAATCCCACTGGTAAAGATAGAATCAACAACCAGCAGTGGGTAAATCAGCAACTTCTCGAAGCTTTGGTTTTTGATTTCTGCTAAAACTTGATTGGGTAGGAAAGGGGCGCAGAAGTTAAAAGCTTTGAAAACTTGAACCTTATCACCCCATTTTTCTTGTAAATTCTTCTCAATCCCAACCCGTTGCTGTTCAAAGATGGCATTGTGTGGGGAGATAAAATCGTGGTGTGTGTGTCCCCACTCATGGCGGTCAAATAATGCCAAAAGCTTTGCCAGAGGCGGATAAATCCAGGTTGGTACCGGTGCGAATTTTGCTGTCAGTAGATTTAAAGCCTGTTCGTTATAGTTGGCGAAATCTTCGTAGCTTTCGACTTCGCCGTAGCCCATAAGCAGTACGGCTACACGGTCTTTACCTGATAGATGCTCGTGGGTGTGTTGTACTTTTTCCGGCGTGGCAACCACAATTAGTTCCTCAATATAACCAGAGTGCAGAGAGATTTGGAGTTAGGGAATAGTTTGCACTTTTTCCCTACTAGTAACTTATTATCCCATCCAGGGGGATAGGATAGGTGGCAAAATCAAAAGAATACATCAAAAGACATATTTTGATTATTACTGTACTGTATAGATAAAAACACTTTAACTAAATAAATGTGCTTTAAGTCGGGAGCTATCCAAGCTTGTCAAGCTTCCCCAGACATTAGGACGGACTTACGCACGAGTTACAAAATAGCATACTTGCCGCAGTCTATCACAGAGGCACAGAGGACACGCAGAAATTGACAATGCACATCTGCGTGCCCATACGATGGGATGTTTTTTCACTGGAAGTCCCTAAACGGCGTCTTTTGAAGGGTAATTTAGGAGGATCTAAAAAGTTACTAGGCTAAACCAGTAGTTATAAAACACGCTTTAACAGTCTAATTGCTATACAAAGTAGATAAGCTGAAAAAAGCATTTACCAGACCTTGAAAATTAGTAACGGCACAATAAAACTAAACTAAGTAAATCAAGATAAATTAGGCTATAACTCTCTTTGTTCCTGCTTCTTGACTCCTGCCCCTTGCCCTATCTCAACTACAAATATTTACGTCGGCTTCCTTATTTATGGGCTTTATATATTAGTTTTGATGATGATTGTTAAATATATTTATTGCAAATTTGAGAGTCAGTCTTGTATGATTT
>NZ_JADEXF010000401.1 GCF_015207245.1 Nostoc cf. edaphicum LEGE 07299 | reverse complement strand
TCTATACGCCGTGCAATTGAAATTTCAAAGAGTTATTTTCCCACTGAATACTCGGCACAGATTACCGCCCGATCCCAGAATCATTATTTTCTTTATTGTCTAGAATCGGCCATAATTCCCCTACAAGCTGGTAATTTAGCTGGAGTTTGGCAAGCGTTAGAAGAGGCTTTAAAAATAGATCGTAGCTCTGAAGCAGTCGCAAATTTATTCCGGTGGCTAACACAAGAAGAAGCAGCTCCTCTGCGTGATGAAATTGCCTCAAGATTGCTCTCAGTTCCTTTATAAAAACTTGTTTTGGAAAAAGCAAAAATTTTCTAGTTTTGGACTAAAAACTATGTCAATTAGTCAGATTGAGCATCCTACTATAAATACTTCATCTTTTGAGCCACAAAATCGAAAGGATGGGATCAGCGGTCTGATGCGAGTTCGTAATGAAGAGGAATTTTTGGCAGCAACGATCGAATCTTGGATTGATTATGTAGATGAATTGGTAATTGTGTATCATCAGTGTACGGACAAAACTCCCCAAATAATAGAGGCCTTTGCACAAAAATATCCTCAGAAAATACGGGCTTTTCATTACTTACCCCACGTCTATTCATTTTGTACAAAAGAACAAGTTGAATTGGATGTAAACAACATTCATTCTTTCGTTTTTTATTCTAATTTTGGTCTTAGTCAGACGCGGTATAAAATTTGCGTTTATATTGATGGCGATTGCGTGGGTATTCCTGAACACTTAAAAACTATTTATAATTATTTGAAGCAAAATCATCTGCAAAACACAGCCTTATTTTTTTCAGGAGTAAACTTATATCAACTTGCAGACGATCCAAACTACTACACAAATTTAAACTGTCCGGCTTCTGGTGATGGAGATGTAGCATATTGGACAGTTTCACCGCGAAATATTTTCGATAAAAATGCAAAAATTCCATTCTGTGAAGCAATTCAATTTGAAGGACTCACACCTTATTATATAGGGTTTATTTTTTGGCACACACATTGGTTAAAAAAGAACGCATTTTCGAGGAATGAGGGCAGAGAGTTAGATGGCGAGCTTTTAGAGAAACTAAACGATATTGAGATCAGAAATAGAAATCGAGAATTAGTTTTATTATCTCAAAAATTTAAGCAAGAAAATAAAAAATTTCAAAATGTTTCTTGCCAAAAGTTTTTTTTGTATTTTGATTTCGCTTCTCTGCCTAATGTTATAGCCTTAGAGTCGAAGCTAGTAGCAATACATAATAACTTGGGTTATACCTTGGAACAACAAGGCAAGTTTGATGAAGCAGTTACTTGTTATCAAAAAGCCTTAGAACTTCAGCCCAACTGTGCCGAAGCAGAAGTCAATTTAGGCAACGCCCTGAACGCGCAAGGTAAACTATCAAAAGATCAACAAGCGCACTACGCGGATTTAAATCATAAATTGGGACTTTCTCGCACGATCGCAGGAAATTTCAAAGAAGCAATTAATTACTATCGTCAAGCGATCGCTCTTGACCCAAACTTGCTAGAGGCATATTATAGCTTAGGCAACACCCTGCAAGAAGTAGGTCAGTGGGAAGACGCGATCGCCTCTTATGACCAAGCCCTAAAACTTAATCCTTTAAACTGGGAAATCTACATCCGTTTGAGTCAGGTTTACCAAGCTCAAAATAAGAGAGCAGAGGCGATTTCTGTGTATCGTCAGGCATTAACTTTATTCAATCCTCACTATGCCAAAGTGGTATCTGCTTACCAGAATGCTGCCATCACTCCAGAAATGCTCGTTACTCCCCCCATTCCTCAAGGTGAGGTTACTGTTGGTGACTATCAGTTTCCAGCGATTCCACCTGTAACAGACCCAGAGAAACCTCGACCATTTTGGACTGTGGTGATTCCAGTATATAACCGCACCGATTATCTTCTTGAATGTCTGGCTAGCGTCTTGGTGCAATGGACTGGGGCAGAGCAGATGGAAATTCTGGTAATGGATAATGCCAGTACAACACCATTGTTTGATCTAGTCAACAGTATTGGGGGGGGAATAATCCGCTACTACCGCAATCAGGAAAATATCGGAGTATTGCCAAATCAAAATGCAGGCATTTCCCTCAGTCGCGGTCAGTGGATTCATATTCTGCATGATGATGATAGTGTGCTTCCAGGTTTTTATGACCGACTCCAGCAAAGTCTTCAAGGGTGTCCAGATTCCGTAGGAGCCGCTTTTGCTAATTTTGAATATTTCAATGAAAAAGGAACAGTAACTGAAAAAGGGGAAGTGATTTCCTGTTTTGGAAACCAGAAAGGTATCTGTGGGAATTTTTGGCAGCAGATTGGTGTAACATGTCCGTTACAAATGCCTGCGGTTGTCATTCGTCGCCTGACTCATGAACAAATAGGAGGTTATTATCCAAAGTTAGTTTGTACTCCTGAATGGGAAATTTATAAACGCATTACTGCTTCTTCTAATTGGTGGTACGAACCGGAAAGTTTGGCTCGTTACCGTATACATTCCCACAGGCAAACAGGTGATGACTTATCATCCGGTATTTTAGCGACATCCATCCGCCAATGTATAGAAATTTCAGAGAGTTATCTTCCTGCTGAATATCGCGCAGACATTACAAGCCAAGCTCGTAGCTATAATTTCAATTATTGTTTGACACGGGCGGCGATTCCGCTAAACAGTGGTAATGTTATAGGAGCTTTGCGTATGCTCCAAGAAATTCTCAAACTTGACAGCTCCCCGCAAGCATTAGCAAAGTTATTCGTTTGGTTGACTCAAGATGAAGCCGCTCCCCTACGAGAAGAAATCATTGCTAAGTTCCTACCAGTACCTGTAGATAATACCCAAGGCAATATTCCTACTGAATTAAAATCCCTACAAATTGCGATCGCACTATAGGATATGAAAATACTTGTAACTGGAACTGAAGGTTATATCGGCTCATTATTAGCTCCTCTGTTGATTCAACAAGGTCATGAAGTTATTGGTTTAGATACTGGCTTTTATAAAGTAGGTTGGCTATATAACGCCACTAAGGTAACTGCCAAAACCCTCAACAAAGATATCCGTCACATTACAATAGAAGACCTGCAAGGTGTGGAAGCAGTAGTTCACATGGCAGAACTCTCTAACGACCCTTTAGGTCAGTTAGCCTCTGATATCACCTACGATATCAACCACAAAGGCTCAGTACATATAGCCAAACTGGCCAAAGCAGCTGGAATCCAACGCTTTGTCTATACTTCATCATGCAGTGTCTATGGTTTTGCCACTGAAGACTACGTTAACGAAGAGTCTACCATCAATCCCCAAACAGCTTATGCCAAATGTAAAGCACTTGTCGAACAGGATGTGAAACTCCTTGCTGATGATAGCTTTTCTCCCACCTTTCTCCGAAATGCCACAGCCTATGGCGCTTCTGGGAGAATGCGCTTTGATATTGTCTTAAACAATCTAGCAGGTTGGGCATGGACAATTAAAGAAATCAAGATGAACAGCGACGGTACACCTTGGCGTCCCTTAGTACATCTATTAGATATCTGCAAAGCAATTATTTGTACCTTAGAAGCTCCGCGTGATGTAATTCACAACCAAATTTTCAATGTCGGTGATACAAATAGCAACTATCAAGTCAAACAAATTGCTCAAATAGTTGCAGATGTTTTTACAGATTGTCAATTGAGCTTTGGTAAACACGATCCTGACAACCGCAGCTATCGGGTTTTATTTAATAAAATTAACCAAAATTTACCAGGATTCAAATGTGAATGGGATGCCCAGCGCGGTGCCCAACAACTATATAATGTCTTCCAGCAAATTGATATGGATAGAGGAACATTTGAGTCTAGAGGCTTTACTCGCCTAAAACAATTGGAATACCTCATACGCACTCAACAAATCAATCAAGATTTCTTCTGGCAGACTGTTTAAAAATTTCATATAAAGTTATGAATTTACTGAAATCAACAAATAATCAACTAATAACTGGTAACTGTCTATTCTGTGGAACAGGGTTACAGCATACCTTTGTAGATTTAGGTATGTCTCCTCCTTGCGAAAGTTATCGCAGTCTCAAACAACTCAATGAAGTAGAGCCATTTTATCCTTTACATGTCTATGTTTGTGAAGAGTGTTTGTTAGTTCAACTCCAAGAATACATTAGCCCAGAAAATATTTTTAGCGACTACGCTTATTTCTCTTCCTACTCTGATAGCTGGTTGCAACACGCCAAGAAATATGTTGATTTGGTAGTAGAACGTTTCCAATTAAACCAGGAAAGTCAGGTAATAGAAATTGCTAGCAACGATGGCTACTTGCTGCAATACTTCGTTGCCAAAAGCATCCCGGCGCTGGGAATAGAGCCAGCAGCAAATGTTGCTGAGGTAGCAATTAAAAAAGGTATTCCTACAATCGTCAAATTTTTTGGACAGGAGACAGCAAAAGAACAGGTTGCTAAGGGCAAACAGGCAGATTTATTACTCGGAAATAATGTCCTTGCTCATACACCATATCTCAATGATTTTGTCAAAGGGATGAAAATTATCCTCAAACCGCATGGTGTAATTACTATGGAATTTCCCCACTTGATGCGGTTAATCGAGGAAAATCAGTTTGATACTATTTACCACGAGCATTTCTCTTATTTTTCCTTTCTTACCGTAGACAAGATTTTTGCTGCTCACGGGTTGACAATTTTTGATGTAGAAGAATTAACTACTCATGGTGGTTCTTTGAGAATTTATGCGCGCCACAACGAAGACTCTTCTAAACCTATTAG
>NZ_JADEXF010000400.1 GCF_015207245.1 Nostoc cf. edaphicum LEGE 07299 | reverse complement strand
TACGACATTTACGAGAGGCTAAAAAGACCCTAGAAAATGAGTTGAAAGCTATTGTACATTCTGAAATTAAACAACTATTACGACAGCAGGAAAAGATACAAAGAGAGCGTGACCGCATTACTAAGCGGCAAACTGAAATTAAAGAAGAGTTAGAATATCAACAAACTACTAAAAAAGAGACAAGTAATCGTTTGCGAGAACTGAGTGCTGCAAAAGAATTGCAAGAAAGATGGCAAAATTTAGAATCGCAAAAGACGGTAAATCAAGAAGAATATAAAAAAACTAAGGAAGCTCTAAAAAAAGTTATTTCTGCACGGGGTTATACAGTTTTGCTCTCAGAGACTACATCCCAGTTTAGAGGAATTATCAATGATTTGAAACAGCGCGGCGAGTTAACATCAGGAATTTCGCGGGAATTTGTGAATGATTTACTCAATTCCCAACGCTGTATTTGTGGCGCAGAATTACACGAGGGTAATCATTCTCATACTCATGTGAGTACCTGGTTAAATAAAGCAGGTTCCTCGGCGGTGGAAGAAACTGCAATTCGGATGAGCGCACAAGTAGATGAAATTGATAAGCAAGCTATAGGTTTTTGGGAAGAAGTTGATAGAGAACAAACTAGGATTAATCAGTTAAGGCAAACGATATCTCAAATTGAAGGCGATTTAGACAATATTCAAGAACGGTTGCGAAAAGATGCCAATGAAGAAATTAGCAGTTTGCAAAAACGTTTAGATGAAATTGAAAGTAAAATTGATGAATTAAATCGAGAACAAGGTGCAAATCAGCAGCAAATTGCTCAACTCACGACTGAAATTGAAGGTTTAAATAAACAAATCGCCAAACAAAAGCTGAATGAAGACAAGCAAACTTTAGCACAGCGACGAATTAACGCCACTCAAGATGCAATCGAACGATTAACAGAAGTTAGAAATCGTCAAGAACAACAATTCCGTCTGCAACTAGAAAAGCGAGTACAAGAAATATTTATGGAGATTTCTGTGACTCCATATATTCCTAAAATTAGCGATAAATATGAACTGACATTAGTAGAAAATACTACAGGCATAGAAGCACCAGTTGCAGCATCCACGGGCGAGAATCAAATTCTCAGTTTATCCTTTATTGCCAGCATTATTGACAAAGTAAGGGAATGGAGTGAGAAGCGGAAAATGATGATGATTCCCGATAGTAGTACTTTCCCCATAGTGATGGATTCACCCTTTGGTAGTTTGGATGAGAATTCGCGGCGACACATTGCGAAAACAATTCCCCAACTAGCGAATCAGTTGATAGTTTTAGTAACCAAAACTCAGTGGCGGGGTGAAGTTGAAGCGGAAATGACAGACAGAATTGGTAGAGAATATGTGCTTACATATTATTCATCCAAGCCGGATTGCGAACAAGACAATATTGAGTTGGGTGGAGAAAGATATCCTTTAGTGAAACAAAGTCCGAATGAGTTTGAGTATACGGAAATTATGGAAGTTGAACGGGATAGGTAATTAAGTAAACAAAAAGCCAAGGCGAATGGAATAGAGCCTCCGGCACGCTACGCGAACGCAGCTAGACAAACAAAGTCCACCTCCGTGGGCTAAGAGAAAATTAAGATTTTGTCTCTGTAGACG
Organism: Nostoc cf. edaphicum LEGE 07299; assembly: GCF_015207245.1. Classification (GTDB taxonomy): domain Bacteria; phylum Cyanobacteriota; class Cyanobacteriia; order Cyanobacteriales; family Nostocaceae; genus Nostoc; species Nostoc edaphicum_B. The sequence continues at coordinate 3,145 of NZ_JADEXF010000400.1, read as the reverse complement.
CGGTTTCTAACCGCCTTTATTAACTTCTATACAAATTACGAATTACGAATTACGAATTATTTTAATGCTCCTCAAAAAAACTACAGTACTCGTCGTTTCCCTCTTAACTCTATCAACCCCCAACGCCCTAGCCTTTTCTGACACCCAAAGCTATTGGGCAAAAAATTGTGTCCAGCAACTAGGAGAGCGTAAACTTATTACAGGCTACCCTGATGGTAGTTTTCGCCCAGAAGCAACAGTGACACGTGCTGAAGCAGCAGTGTTGATGCTAAATGCTTTTCCTGATTCACCAGTGAAACGCACCGCTACGTCATTTAAAGATGTACCCAGTAATTATTGGGCGAATAAAGCAATTTCTGCCGCTTACCAAAAAAGATTTTTTTCTGGTTATCCAGGTGGGATTTTCCAGCCTAACCAGCCAATTCCTCGCGCCCAAATCATTGGTGTCGTAGCTGGTGGGAAAAATTACAGTCCTCTATCCAACCCAACGCAGATATTACAACAATATTTTAACGACGCGGGACAAATTCCTAACTATGCACAGAGTTCCATTGCATCTGCGACTATTAATAGTATTGTTGTCAATTATCCCAATGTCAAACAGCTAAAACCATTGCAAAGCGCTACTAGAGGTGAAGTTGCAGCTTTGATATGTCGGGCGTTAAATATCTACACGGTTCCTCCACAATATATTGCTGGAGTTGAAGTACATCCGCAAGAAGTACGCCCTTTACCAGGAAAACTCGATATTATTCCCACCTTTAACAGCAATAGTCCCGAACTGGTAACAACTGAAGGAATTTTACTATCAACTTTCCCCCCAGATGAGAAACAAGTACAGTCAGCACATTTAAATTATCCCTTTCAAGGTAGATTTGATATATTTGCTCATCATATCGTCAGGGCGGAAACATCAGCCCAAAGCCGCACTGTTTACCAAGGGATAATTGTACATAATCCAGGAAATGAACCTGTGACGCTGCAAGTATTACAAGCAGCTAGTTACCTCACCAAAGAAGCACCGTTTATCGCTTTACCTGATGTGGTGGAAAATCCCCAAGGTACAGTTTACTCTGGCCCAGGCGATCGCACAATGAATGATGTGTTGCGGGGGGTTAGGCAGGGGATTTTTCCCGAAAAGCTGGTGATAGAACCAAAAGAAACACAAATCCTAGCGAATTTAGCCATTCCCGTACAGGCTCCTGCTTCTAACGGTCGCACTACGATGATGCGCTTGGCAAGTAGTAGCCCAGTTTATCTCGCAAATTTAGTTAAAAATAGTAATATTCCACCCACCTTAGCCGAGTGGCAAAAGCTTCTGGATACAGCAAGTTTAGCAGGAAAGCGTGACCCCATTCCTACACCTCTCGACCCTCCCAGAGAACCAACGGTATTTAGTCGCGTTGCTGGTGTCTCCCAAGGAACGCAATGGCAAACACAGCTTACGGATAATCCTAATGTATCTGAGTTAACGATACCCCAAGCAGGAAAGGCGTTTTCTTATCCTTTGGGAACTGTACATTTAATTACTCTCAGCACTGGGCAAATTCAAAGTGCAGCGATGTTAAAACGCTATCCTGATACGGCATACTTTGCTCACAGTAACTATGGTGTTGAATACAATCTGACTTTACCTCTGAGAAATATTACTAATCAAACTCAGACAGTAACTGTATCAATCCAGACTCCTGTGAAGGATGAAGGGGGAACAGATAGACTGCTGTTTTTAAAGCCTGGTGTAGAACAAATATTCTTTCGGGGAACGGTGCGCGTGCGTTACATCGATGATATTGGTGTGGAAAAGACGCGCTATGTGCATTTGGTACAGCGTCGGGGACAAAGGGGCGAACCGTTGGTGACGCTGAAAATGTTAGCGGGTGGAAAGCGAGAAGTACAGGTGGACTTTTTGTATCCTCCAGATTCTACGCCGCCGCAGGTTTTGACGGTGAGAACGGACGGGTGATTTTTTCACGCAGAGGCGCAGAGGTTTTTTAGTTAGAGTTGAGAAAAGTAACTTTTGAAAAGGATAAGGTTATGGTTGCGAGTCCAGAACAAAATTATATGACTCCCAAAGAATACCTGGAATGGGAAGAACGCCAAGAGATTAAATACGAATATATTAATGGTGAAGTTTTTGCGATAACTGGGGGCACTATTCCTCACACCACTATTGCTCTAAACTTAGCTTCAGCATTAAAAAGCCATTTGCGGGGAGGTTCTTGTCGCGCTTTTATGGCAGATGCAAGAGTAGGCGTAACCGAGAATGGGCCTTTTCATTATCCTGATGTTGTAGTCAGTTGTGATGAACGGGATAGACAAGCGATTAAATTTATTCAGTATCCATGTTTAATAGTCGAAGTTCTTTCCCCTAGTACGGAAGCTTACGATAGAGGCGGAAAGTTTACGCAGTATCGCCGTATCGAGACTTTGCAAGAATACGTCCTCATCGATGCTCAAAAAATCGGTTTAGATTGCTTCCGGTTAAATGATAGAGGACTCTGGGAGTTACATCCTTATGAACAAGGGGATGAAGTTCATTTAACCAGCGTTGATTTCCGCTTTCCTATTTCTTTGCTTTATGAGGATGTTCAATTATCAATTTAAATTTCACGCGGAGGCGCAGTGGCAGGATGGACTATGTTAGTGGGTAATTTGTTTGTTTAGCGATCGCCCACATACTAGTATAAAATAATGCGGTAAGATGTGCGACCGCTTTTGACTTTCGGTTAAAATAGTAACAATGTAGATATTAAAACAATGGCTGCAAACAGAATCAGGGTTGCTAAAGATAAGGCTGAGTTGGTGAAATCTCTAGTCGCATCAAAAGACACAACTGGGCCTTTTCAAACTTATGTAGAAGTTATGGTGTTTGCAGCAGCATTGGGCGTTAAAAATAAAAAGCGTGTTCCTTTGGGGGAAACTACAAAAAGAGAACCATCTCCAATTCCACAAGAAAATTTTGCTTCATTAGGTTATGACCTAATCATTAAATTATTAGGAATCACTGAAACTAAAGATATCAACATACTCTCATCTAGAGAAGAACAAGATGAAGATAAACGTACTCAAATATTTGAAGAGTATGCTAACGCCGGACTGGAAATTTTACAAAACGAGTTGCGCGGTTCTGTTGACTACTCAGAAC
>NZ_JADEXF010000399.1 GCF_015207245.1 Nostoc cf. edaphicum LEGE 07299 | reverse complement strand
ATTTCAGACTTGTGTGTACACCGTAGCCTTAAAGGAAGAGAGAAATAGAAGTGAGGTTTTCCAGATACCGCGATAAGTCAAGTGCGGGAGCTAGATCAGCAAGTGCGGGAGCTAGCTCAACAAGTGCGGGAGCTAGCTCAACAAGTGCGGGAGCTAGCTCAACAAGTGCGGGAGCTAGCTCAACAAGTGCGGGAGCTAGATCAGCAAGTGCGGGAGCTAGATCAGCAAGTGCGGGAGCTAGATCAGCAAGTGCGGGAGCTAGCTCAACAAGTGCGGGAGCCGTTTCAACAAGTGCGGGAGCCGTTTCAACAAGTGCGGGAGCCGTGTCAGTTGTCATCTTCACAACTACAGCTTTTACAACTAGCAGAAATCGTCCGTCATCCTTTCTGCCCCCTGCCTCAAAACCCGTAGCTTTGTACTTCATGCAAAAGAAAACTGCTGTATGTTATGAGTAATCAGCAAGAGCCAGAAAATTTAGCCTTTGACAATGAGCATTCATTGCAAACTCTGGTGCGAACAATTACCCTTTCTCAGGAAACATTTTCGCTGATTTTACTGCGCTGTAACTATGCTGATTTACGTCAGCGTATGGTAGAACGCCTGCGCCAATTATCTCCTGTACCCATTCGCGAAATTACTTTACCTTCATCAGTCAAAACGCTTTACACAAATATACGCGAACAACTGGGAGATGAACAGCCACCTGCATTAATGATTTTTGGTTTGGAGTCGGTTAAAGATATTGATACAGTTCTAACTTCAGCTAATCAAGTACGGGAGGAGTTTAGAAAAAACTTCCCGTTTCCGATATTGTTGTGGGTTAATGATTCAGTTCTGCAAAAATTTATTCGATTAGCAACTGATTTAGAAAATTGGGCAACTATTATTGAGTTTGAAAACCCTACCGATGAGTTAATCAACTTCCTTCAGCAAAAAAGTGATGAAATCTTTGTCGGTAATATCACACCCAATCCCCAAATGTGCCGGGAACTAGAAACCGCTCGTCAAGATTTGCAAAATCGAGGAGAAGTATTAGAAGCAGCACTTCAAGCAAGTTTAGAGTTTTTGCTTGGTTTAAATGATTATTTACATGATGAGATAGATTCTGCTTTAGGACATTATCAACAAAGCTTAGGGTTTTGGCGACAAAATAATTATTTAGAGCAGCAAGGTATATTACTCGTTAATATTGCTTCAGCTTATAATCGCCAATCGGAAAAAAATCAGACAGAAAATCAACGCTATTGGCAGGAGTCTAAAAATTACCTTCAGCAAGCTATTGAGATTTTTGAACAAGCACAACGTTCAGATTTAGTTGCAAAATATATTACTAAACTGGGTGAAGTGCTGCGACGTTTACAAGCATGGTCAGAGTTGCAAAGCCTTGTGGAAAAATCTCTGCCGCTACATCAAAATTATGGCACGCCGTTGCAGTTGGCTAAAGATTATGGTTTTTTGGCAGAAGTAGCTTTAGAACAGTTACGCTGGGAAGAAGCTAACCAACTCGCAGGGCAAGCATTACAAATATTAGCTGAGATACCTAATTTACAATCAAATGAATTTAGTTGGTATCGGTTTATTTTAGCTAAATCTCAACAGGGTTTAGGTCAAGTTGAAGCAGCAATTAATAGTTTAAAAGTTGCTAAAGCTGAAAGTAATCATCAGTATAACCCACAATTATATATATCTATATTAGAAAGGTTACGCTTACTCTACTTTGAACAAGGTGAATATCTGAAAGCTTTTAAGATTAAGCAAGAACAACTACAAATAGAACAACAGTATGGTTTCCGCGCTTTTGTTGGCGCATCTTATCTCAACCCGCAGCGACAGGCAATTAATTCTGCACAGTTGCAAGTGGAAAATTCTGAAACCATTGCTCAAGAAATTGCCGCTTCTGGTCGGGGACAAGATGTTAAACGGCTGCGAGAAAGAATTGGCGGGACTGAGCATAAACTGACTGTAATTCATGGTCAGTCAGGAGTGGGGAAAAGCTCGATTTTGCAGGGTGGATTAATCCCAGCGTTGCAACAGCAAGCAATTGGTGAGCGAGATGCTTTACCTATTTTGTTACGAGTTTATACAGATTGGGTGGGAATCTTGGGGCAGAGTTTGGCTAAGGCTTTTGAGGAAGTCAGAGGTAATCAATTATTTGCTAATCTTGATTCTTCAGCAGCTATTTTAGAACAATTACGGAGAAATGCTGACCGGAATTTGTTGACGGTTTTAATGTTTGACCAGTTTGAAGAGTTTTTCTTTGTTTATCCAGACCAAGGTCAACGACGAGCATTTTATGAGTTTTTGCGAGTTTGTCTAGATATTCCTTTTGTTAAGGTAACTCTGTCTTTGCGGGAAGATTATTTACATTATTTATTAGAGTTAGAACGTCTGTTTAGTTTGGGTGCAATTAATAATAATATTCTCGATAAAAATATTCGCTATTACTTGGGTAACTTTTCGCCAGACGATGCTAAGGCAGTTGTGCAGAGTTTAACAGAACGTTCTCACTTTTACTTAGAGCCTGCATTAATTGATGAATTAGTGCGGGATTTAGCAGGAGAGTTGGGGGAGGTACGTCCGATTGAGTTACAAATTGTGGGGACACAGTTGCAAACTGAGAAAATTACAACTTTAGAAAAGTATCGTCAATTTGGCACTAAAGAAAAACTGGTTGAGCGATTTTTAGAAGAAGTCATCCAAGATTGTGGCGCGGAGAATGAACAGGTTGCTCGACTGGTCTTATATTTACTTACAGATGAAAATGGTACTCGTCCCCTCAAGACTCGTGCTGAGTTAGCAGCAGATTTAACAGCAGAAGTTGATAAATTAGATTTGGTGTTAGAGATTTTTGTGGCATCAAGGTTAGTATTGCTATTACCAGAATCTCCTGTTGACCGTTATCAATTGGTGCATGATTATCTCGTGTCGTTCATTCGCCAACAGCAGGGAAGTGACTTGTTAGCAGAACTTGCACAGATACGTCAACAACAAAAGCTGACTGAAGAGGAGCTAAATCGTTTTCTAAAACGCCGACTGAGAGACTCTTATATAGTAGGAGTTGCGCTAGCATTACTCGCAGTCTTAGCTATAGCATTTGGGATAAGAGCAGAAGAGCAAAGAAGACAGGTAGAAATAGGTCAAATTCTCGCGCTTAATGCATCCTCAAAAGCTCATTTCACCTCGAATCAAGAAATTGAAGCGCTAACAGAAGGCTTAAGGGCAGGGAGACGACTGAAACAGTCAACTTGGGCAGGTGATAATGCCAAAATTCTAGTTCTTACCACCTTACAGCAAGCAATTGATGGAATAAGAGAACGAAATCATTTAGTCGGTCATACCGATGCTGTTTGGGGTTTGAGTTTCAGTCCTAATGGTCAGCTAATTGCTTCAGGCGGCCGCGACAACACTGTGAAACTCTGGAGCAGTAATGGCAGATTCCTTAGAAATATAGAACTGCATAGCACTATTACTAATCTAAATTTTAGCCCTGATGGTCAGACAATTGCTACTGCCAGTTTAGACAAGACAGTGAAACTCTGGAACACTAATGGTGTTTTGCTCCAAACCCTACAAGGGCACAGTGGTTGGGTATATGATGTGGGCTTTAGCCCTGATGGCAAGACTCTCGTTTCTGCTAGTGCTGACAAGACTTTAAAAATTTGGAGTCGTGATGGTTCTTTACTTAAAACTTTGAGAGGGCATAGTGGTTGGGTAAATAGCGTGAGTTTCAGTCCTGATGGTAAAACAATTGCTTCTGCTAGTGACGACAACACAGTTAAACTTTGGAGCGCTGATGGCACTTTGCTTAAAACCTTAAGGGGACATAAGATGTGTACAATAAAATTGCCGTGCAAAACAGAACGAAAAACTATGCATCGCCGGATTAACATCACCTTGCCAGATGAGACAATTGAACTCATTGATCGAGTCATTGAAAAAGGCGATCGCAGTAGATTCATCAATGAAGCTGTGCAATATTATATTGCTCAGAAAACCTTAGTCAATCTTAGAGAACAGTTAAAAGAGGGAGCCATCCAGCGCGCAGACCGTGATTTAGGTTTAGTAGAAGAGTGGTTTGACTTGGAAGAAGAATTGTGCCACAGAAACGAAAAGTAAATTACCCCAAACGTGGTGAAGTATACTTAGTCAATTTCGATCCAACTATTGGTGCAGAAATAAAAAAGACACGCCCAGCTTTAATCTTGCAAAATGATGTTTCTAACGAACATAGTCCAATCACAGTTGTAGCTGCCATTACCTCAAAGTTTGCAGAACCTTTGTATCCCACTGAAGTTCTGATTAGAGTACCAGAAGGCGGTTTAGAGGATGATTCGGTTGCACTTCTCAATCAGATTCGCTCAATTGACAAGCAAAGGCTGATTAAACGTTTGGGAATTCTGCACCCAGAAACGATTGCACAGGTAGATCGAGCAATTCAAATCAGCCTTGGTCTAGTGAAGCTTTGAGGCGATGTCTGGCGACAAACCGCAACTCTTGGAGACGCTTTGCGTAGCTTGCTTCTCCGTAGGAGTATGCGTCTACGCATCTTCTAGAATTATCTCAGACGATCGCCATCTCTTCTCTAACTCCCTTCTTTTCTCATGGGATGATGAAGTAAACTGATTTGCCATGCCATTATCAACGATAAAACAAAACTTCAGCCGAGGTTTTTCATGGCATTAGAAGGAGTGATTTTAGATATTGATGGCACACTGGTTTTAAGTAATGTTGCGATCGCAATCTACAACGCTCCAGAAGATTTACTACAGCACTATGACTCTTCTATTCTG
>NZ_JADEXF010000398.1 GCF_015207245.1 Nostoc cf. edaphicum LEGE 07299 | reverse complement strand
GGATACCACTTGTGGTATTGAAAAACAGACGAGATTCGAGAGATATATTAGTTACTAGCTCGTTTCCTGGTTGTGTATAGCATTGCCTTAGCTAAAGTTGCGTCCCAGCCAAGCATACAAGCGTTTATACCCCGCCAAGGAAGTTGCTTCAACCGCTAAAATTTTGGTAACTCTTAACTATTAATAAATATATCGGTGCTTGGTGCTATTCATGCTTTATATTTAGCGACAGGGTGGTGCAAACAGCTAACTTATGTTCAAAAACTTAGGAGGCAGTACCCATCGGGAGCAATTCATGCTTCGATACTATCAGCACGTAGTGTAAGTAAAGGTTAAGTTGATATTCAAACTAATAATTTTTGCTGAATTGCGACGGATAAAGACTAAACTAAAAAGTCTTGTGCAGCAAAACCTGTAGCTTTAAATGAAGTAATCATGTCTAAGGTTCTTGTCTCTGATTCGATTGACCAAGCTGGAATTGACATTCTTTCGCAAGTTGCAACCGTTGATGTCAAACTAGGTCTAAAACCAGCGGAACTGATCGCAATTATTGGTGAGTATGACGCGCTGATGATTCGCTCTGGTACGCGTGTCACTCAAGAAATCATTGATGCCGGCACCCAGCTAAAAATCATCGGTCGTGCTGGTGTGGGTGTAGATAATGTGGATGTTCCTGCTGCCACACGCCGAGGGATTGTGGTAGTCAATTCTCCAGAGGGAAATACAATTGCCGCCGCCGAACACGCGCTAGCGATGATTTTGGCTTTGTCTCGCCACATTCCTGATGCTAATGCTTCGGTGAAACGCGGTGCGTGGGATCGCAATAGTTTTGTTGGTGCGGAAGTCTACAAAAAAACTCTCGGCGTTGTCGGTTTGGGTAAAATTGGCTCCCATGTTGCCGCTGTAGCTAGGACAATGGGGATGAAACTCCTAGCTTATGACCCATTTATTTCTACAGAACGAGCCGAACAAATTGGCTGTCAGTTAGTGGAGCTAGATTTACTCTTCCAGCAAGCAGACTATATCACCCTACATATCCCGAAAACCCCAGAAACTACCCATTTAATCAATGCCACAACCTTGGCAAAGATGAAACCCACAGCCCGGATTATCAACTGCGCTCGTGGTGGGATCATTGATGAGGTAGCTTTAGCAGCAGCTCTGAAAGCAGGTAAAATCGGCGGTGCAGCCTTGGATGTGTTCGAGTCAGAACCACTGGGTGAATCGGAATTGCGATCGCTAGGTAAAGAAGTGATCCTCACCCCCCACTTGGGAGCCTCTACCGCAGAAGCTCAAGTGAATGTGGCTATTGATGTTGCCGAACAAATTCGGGATGTACTTTTAGGACTACCAGCACGTTCAGCCGTCAACATTCCTGGACTCGGCCCCGATGTGTTGGAAGAACTCAAACCTTATATGCAACTAGCAGAAACTCTAGGTAATCTGGTAGGACAGCTAGCTGGCGGACGGGTGGAAGTACTCAATATTCGACTGCAAGGGGAACTCGCAACCAACAAAAGTCAGCCTTTGATCGTCGCTGCCCTCAAAGGACTACTTTACCAAGCTTTGCGGGAACGAGTAAATTACGTAAATGCCAACATAGAAGCCAAAGAACGCGGAATTCGGGTGATTGAAACCCGCGATGCTTCCATTCGGGACTATGCCGGCACATTGCATCTAGAAGCCACGGGTACTTTAGGTACTCATTCTGTTACAGGTGCTTTGTTGGGTGAGCGGGAAATCCACCTCACCGACGTTGACGGTTTCCCGATTAACGTCCCACCCAGCAAATATATGTTGTTTACCCTGCACCGCGATATGCCGGGGATTATCGGCAAACTTGGTTCCCTACTCGGCAGTTTTAATGTGAATATTGCCAGTATGCAAGTAGGTCGTAAAATCGTCCGTGGTGATGCCGTCATGGCTCTGAGTATAGATGACCCTTTACCAGAGGGCATTTTGGATGAGATTATAAAAGTCCCTGGTATTCGGGACGCGTATACAGTAACACTATGAGTGCTGAGTGCTGAGTAACGAGTGCTGAGTGAAAAAGTTAGGAGTGAATAGTGAGGAGTGAGCAGTTAAACAGGAGAACTCCTAACTCCTAACTCCTAACTCTCAAACTCATAACTCAGCACTCAGCACTCAGCACGGGCTGAACGCCCCGCTAGCGCTAACAGCACTAAAAAATGGCAAACACCTGGTGGGAACTGAATATTTTATGTGAACCAGACCTAGAAGAATCGATCTTTTGGCGACTGGAAGATTTTGGCTGTCGTGGTACAGCTAGTGAAAACAAAGGAAATTCATCTTTAGTAAGGGCTTATCTGCCGACAATTCAAACACAGCTACTAGATTTGGCAGCGCTGTCATTGTGGCTACGTCAAGATGCTCTCTGTGTAGGAGTTTCATCTCCTTCCTTGCAATGGCAGTTAATTGATGAGGAAGATTGGGCGACTAGCTGGAAACAATATTGGCATCCACAAGAAATAGGCGATCGCTTCCTAATTAACCCAGCTTGGCTACCATTACCAGAAACAACGGAACGGTTAGTGATTCGTCTCGATCCTGGTGTAGCATTTGGTACGGGCAACCATGCCACTACCCAGTTATGTTTGGAATCGCTGGAAATGCGGCTAAGTGGAGTTTCGCAGTCGTTTGTAGGTAGTCGTGGTAAACATGAACATCTAGTAATTGCGGATATTGGCTGTGGTTCTGGTATCCTTTCCATTGGGGCGCTGCTATTGGGTGCTGAGAAAGTCTATGCAGTGGATAATGACCCTTTAGCGGTGCAATCAACTATCAGTAATGGTGCGCTGAATGATATTAACCCAGAACGGTTACTACCTGCACTGGGAAGTGTAGACGTTTTGACAAAACTAATTGCAAGCCCAGTGGATGGGATCGTCTGCAATATTTTGGCTCATGTAATTATTGAATTAATTCCAGAAATGAGTGCGATCGCTAAACCTGAAACTTGGGCGATATTCAGTGGTATTTTACTAGAACAATCGAAAGCTGTTGCTGACGCTTTAGAAGAAAATGGTTGGGTTGTCGCTACTTTGTGGAAACGCAAAGAATGGTGTTGCTTGAATGTACGGCGTTCTTAAGTTAGTAGAAATTATCGCAATCCTAAATCATTCGTAAACAATTAGATCCTCAACTTCTTAAAGAAGCCGGGGATCTTTAAGTAAGTGACATAATATATAGATTACCCACTATTGACTTTTGAAACTAGCGATGAAAGAACGGCTACAAATCCACAAAAAAGCTGACTCATCCGCTTATTCGTCAGAGCAAGATCAGCTGCAATCACATTTATTAACTAACCACTCTCAACTAAGTTCCCGCAAGCCTATAGTACAGACAAAAGTAGAGAATCATAAATTTCAACAGTATCAGTTTGAGGCAACAAAACTCCAAATACAAGCCAAGCGTGGCACTATCACCCCAGAGGGACAGGAACGACTCACTGTATTGCAAACAAAGATGAATGAGCCGTTGCAGCAAGGAAAAGAACACTCTTCCCAGTTTGGTCATAACCTGAGCAAAATGGCGATAAAACGTGCTGATAGTGTCTCACTTGCACAAATGCAACCATTAATACAACCAAAACTCACTATTGGTCAATCAGGAGATCAATATGAGCAAGAGGCGGATAGAGTCGCTACTTCTGTAGTCAACCAAATTAATACAGCTGCTTTGCAAAAGCAGGATGCACAGCAGCCAAAATCAGCAGCAGACAACTCAGCCGATAGAAAACAAAAATTTTTACAAGAATACCCACTAGCAAAAATACTAATCAATGGGATAGAAGAAACATTAACAGAAGATAAAATTCTGGAACAACTTTTCAAAAACTTTGAGAATATCCAATTTAAATACACAATGGTGAGCAAGAGCCACGAGACTCTTTTAAAAGGCTCTCCAGAAGGCGACTGCCAAACATTAGCACGTGCCTTTAAGAAAGTAGCAGAAGAGTATTTTGGCATTAAAAAAATAGCGATTGAAAGTCTCCTAAAACCGTTTTTGTATGAAGGTGGAAAAACCCCATATCGAGGAAAAGACCCTAATTGTGATGATGGCGAACGGTGGTTTTTCCAAAATCATTACTGGGCTGTCTGGAACGGAAAAGTTTATGATGTTTTATTCCTCAGCCAGAAGCGAATCGAACCAGATAAAGCAAAACAGGATCGACCGCTTAGATCAATGCTCATGCCTGAACAAGAGTACTATGAAACAGAAAAAGGCAAAGTTGTATATCCATATCAAAATGAATATTCGACTGTAGAACTCGCTGTTTTTGAGAAAATAATTAACTTTGTCAAAAATTTAAGTAGTTTTTTGTATAGAGATATAGATTCAATTATTGCTAAAATCCGGTCTTTATTTACTAAAGGTGGAAACAGTAACGATTTCGATTCTCTATTAAGAGAACTTGAAAACGACAACAATCATTAGTCTCTATCTGAGGCGATCGCACTATAAACTATAATTAGCTTTCAATTTGTGCGATCGCGTCCCTATATGTTATGTCTAAAATACCACCTTTACCATTGCCTAACTTTTCACGTTATGTGGAAAAGTCCACCATAAACCTAACCCCCTAACCCCCAACTCGTCGCGGGAAGGGGGAAAATTCAAAGTCTCTCTCCTAAAAGGAGAGAGATTTAGAGAGCAATACGGTTCAGTTAAGGCTAAAACTCTTTGTCAAAGTCAACTTTTTTAACGAACCGCAGAGGCGCAGAGGAAACAGAGAGAAGAGAAAAAATGCTTAACTGAACTGTATTGA
>NZ_JADEXF010000397.1 GCF_015207245.1 Nostoc cf. edaphicum LEGE 07299 | reverse complement strand
ATCAGGAACCGCCAAAATTTCCAAACTCCGCGCCCTTAGTTCTGTGACAATCAAATCTCGCAGCAGAATCATTTCTTTTGCTTCACTTGTACCACCTGCGATCGCACCTCGATCTATTCCTCCCGCTTCTTTGCCTCCATGAGCTGCTGATATAAAAATACGCCCCATTTTCAGTATTTCCTCTGGTAAAATTAAGTCTAAGCAATTGTATATGTCATTCTTGGTCTGGCAACAAGAATATAATAGCTATCAGAAGTCTAAAGTCATTTGTCCTTTGGTATTTCTCCAAAGTTCATGACCAATGACTAATGACTAATGACTAATGACAAAGCCATGCAAATCCCCCGCTTGCACCCAGACACAATTGAGGAAGTTAAACTACGGGCTGATATTGTAGATGTCGTCTCGGAATACGTAGTTTTACGCAAACGAGGAAAGGATTTCGTCGGTTTGTGCCCTTTCCATGATGAGAAATCTCCCAGTTTCACCGTTAGCCAAACCAAGCAAATGTACTATTGCTTTGGCTGTCAAGCCGGGGGAAATGCCATTAAGTTTGTCATGGAGTTGGGAAAGCGTTCTTTTGCTGATGTGGTACTGGATTTAGCACGGCGTTACCAAGTACCTGTGCAAACTCTCGAACCCGAACAACGTCAAGAATTACAGCGTCAGCTATCTTTGCGCGAGCAGTTATATGAAGTTCTCGCTTCCTCTGCACAGTTTTATCAACACGCCTTGAAACAATCTCAAGGGCAAAAAGCACTTCAATATTTGCAATCTAACCGCCAATTCAAAGAAGAAACTATACAGCAATTTGGTTTAGGTTATGCCCCCGCAGGTTGGGAAACTCTTTATCGTTATTTAGTGGATGATAAACATTACCCAGTGCAAATACTGGAAAAAGCGGGATTGATTAAGCCACGCCGGGAAGGTGGTGGGTATTATGATGTATTTCGCGATCGCTTGATGATTCCCATCCGCGATGTCCAAGGACGCGTCATTGCTTTTGGTGGGAGAACTCTCACTGATGAACAACCTAAATATCTGAATTCACCCGAAACCGAACTTTTTAGTAAAGGTAAAACATTATTTGCCCTCGATCAAGCTAAAGATGGGATTTCTCAACTCGATCAAGCGGTGGTGGTAGAGGGATATTTTGATGCGATCGCTCTCCACGCTGCTGGTATTAATAACGCCATCGCCTCACTTGGTACAGCTTTAAGCTTAGAACAAGTCCGGTTAATATTACGCTACACCGAATCGAAACAATTAGTACTCAACTTTGATGCTGATAAAGCCGGAACCAATGCCGCCGAACGGGCGATCGGTGAAATTGCCGAACTGGCATACAAGGGCGAAGTTCAGCTAAAAATTCTCAATTTACCCGATGGCAAAGATGCTGATGAATATTTGCATAGTCACACTCCAGAAGATTATGGAGAACTGCTAAAAAATGCGCCACTTTGGCTAGACTGGCAGATTCAGCAAATTATTCAAGACCGAGACTTAAAACAGGCTACCGATTTTCAGCAAGTAACTCAGCAAATAGTCAAATTACTTAAAAATATAGCTAACAGCGATACACGAAATTATTATGTTTCCTACTGTGCAGAAATACTCAGCTTGGGAGATACCAGACTTATACCCCTAAGCGTCGAAAATCTGTTAACTCAAAGTGCTCCGGCTGCGGCGACATATTCTAAGCCCGTATCAGCGAAGAAAGCATGGGGAGCTAGTAAATCCCGACTCCCCATTAACTCCCCACTCCCGACAGAACGCAGCCTTTTAGAACACGCAGAGGCGCTATTATTGCGAATTTACTTGCATTGTCCCGAACAGCGTCAAATGATTGTTGACGAACTAGAGGAGCGAGATTTGCAATTTAGCCTTTCCCACCACCGATTTTTATGGCAACAGATTTTAGAAATTTCATCCGGTGATGGAGAGACGAAAAACTTTGCGTCTCTACCAAATTTAATTTCCCGCCTCCAAGATCGGTTCTTAGAATTTGACAGCGAAATTGGGTTAATTTCCCATTTATTTCATGTGGATGAAAAAAACCAAAAAGAAATACTGCGGACTCCGCAAGTAGTTCAAGCTGCGATCGCTTGCATGGATTTAGTGATGCTTGAAAAACGCTATCGTCACTTTTTGGAATTATGGCAACAAACCGATCCAGAAGCAGAACCAGAGCGGTATCAATATTATTATCAGGCTTTTTACACTGAAAAAATCAAGCTTCAACAAATAGACCGACAACGGTTATTTTCCATCACCGAGTTGTTGTAGCCTTGCACTCACGCTCAACCTAAATCTTGATTAGTAGGGGTGCAAGGCCTTCATTGGTGTCAACTTAACGTGAAAGCCAGTCTAAACCATAATACAGTTCAGTTAAGCATTTTTTCTCTTCTCTCTGTTTCCTCTGCGCCTCTGCGGTAGCCTTCGGCAAGCCGCTTTGCGTCTACGTTAAAAAAGTTGACTTTGACAAAGAGTTTTAGCCTTAACTGAACCGTATTGGTCTAAAACAAGCTTTTAGATATTGTCTCGTTCCCAGTCTTCAGACTGGGAATGTGTTCCCAGAGGCTCTGCCTCTGGTCAAGCCACTGGAGGCAGAGCCTCCCAGGCTGGGAACCAGTCAGGGCAAGGGCTATATCTTAACTTAGTGCCATTCAGGTATGATTCAAATACATGAAAGCTGCTGTGCTGTAATAATATTGACCAAATTTCATTCTTGCGGTTTTCAACAGCCATGCAACTTCTAAAGGGGTTGTATCCCCAGCAAACCTGGTAAATCCAGAGAGGCGAGGTGTTGATAAGCTCGATCTATGAACCGCTTACCTCTAAGAAAGCCTGTATTAGCTCCAGGACAAATATACTGGAGAGTTTCTGGTGTAAAACGTTCTAACAATAATCGAAGGCTTTGAATTTGCCTTGGCCAATGAAAGGTTTTAGCTGTCCGTAATGGTACTGCTTGACCGTGCTGGTTAGGGAGTAAATGGCGACCAGAAAATAATATACCTCCAAGTTCGCTGTAGTATAGACAAGATGAGCCGGGAGAATGTCCTGGTGTCCAAATCGCTTGTGTAGCTGCATCAAGAGTAAATTCTTGTCTAAAGGTAGTTACGGTTAAGCCTGGTAATAAATACGCTTCTTGCTCTTGAATCAGCACCTCGCAGCCAAAGTCTTGCTGAAATTCAGCAGTCTTGCCAATGGCGCCGCGATGGGTGATAAATAACCAACGCACGCCTCCATGCGATCGCAAAAAATCTTGATTTGTTTTTTCTAGTGCAGGGCAATCTATGAGGATATTGCCTTCATTTCTTACAATAAAGTAAGAGGTTCCCCCTAATGTGTCCCGATTGGGTGGAAAAGCAAAAATGCTCTCTTGTGCGAAGTCCGATTGCAGAGAACCTCCGCTGAGAACTTCGTCCGGGAAGACAGCCCGTGGTGGCTTAGTTGTATGACTTGGCTGTTGAGGTAAAGGGCACATAATCAAAGAACCGAAACTGAGGAGTTGTGGACAATTTGATTACAGTGTGGAAATTCTCAAGAATTGCAACTTGAGCGTTAACCAGCACTGTTAACCGTTGTGAAAAGAATTGGGATTTGAGGTCTGCCTTGTAGTTAATGCTATGGTGCTGAAGCTACTGGTGGGGCGTTTTGTCAAAATTACTGAAGAGAACATGGCATTTTGGTTTCTGTTTATCCTCCTGCTGGGGCTTGCTACTTATCTAATGGTGCAGCGCAGCGTTGCTCGCATCACCCGCACACCAGTATGGTTGTTGTGGCTGGTTTTAATGACACCAGCATTCCTGTTGAGTGGATGGACGCTAATCTACGGGGCGAAACAACCTCCACCGCCAGGGCTGATCCTGTGGTCGGTATTTGTTTGCACAGTTTTGTACTGGGCGTTGTTTCAATGGGGGCGTCAAGTACCAAGAGATACACAGACAGATGAAGCCCAAACCTCAGCCTCAGAATCACAACCGACTATCCAGCCTATCCCAGAACCAATAGTGCGTCCCATTGAACCAACGGAAGAAACCCAACTACGAAATTGTTTTCCTTGGTCTGTATACTACGTTCAAAATATTGAGTATCGACCACAATCTGTGATTTGCCGGGGTCAGTTGCGAACTAAAGCCAGCAACGCTTACCAGCAGATTAAAACTAATATTGAAGCACAATTTGGCGATCGCTTCTTGCTGATTTTTCAAGAAGGCTTCAATGGCAAACCTTTCTTTGTCCTGGTTCCCAACACTCAAGCTGCTAAACAGACAGATACACCACGACGCAATCAGGAACGATTAACTCGGCCAGGATTAGCGCTGATGCTGCTAGTAGCTACTTTGATCACTACTACCTTGGTGGGAGTGGAAAATGCTGGTGTTACTCTGCCGCCTATCTGGCAAATTGGATCTTTATTCAAGCTTCTATCTAACCCAGATGTCCTATTCAAGGGATTGCCTTATGCTTTAGGGCTGATGGCTATTTTGGGCACTCACGAACTTGGGCATTATTTGACAGCTAAATTTTATAAGATTCGCTCGACCTTGCCTTACTTTATTCCCGTGCCTTTCTTTTTGGGAACTTTTGGCGCATTTATTCAGATGCGTAGTCCCATTCCTAACCGCAAAGCTTTATTTGATATTAGTATCGCTGGGCCAATTGCAGGTTTTGTTGTCACCTTGCCATTACTAATATGGGGTTTGGCTCATTCTGATGTGGTTTCCCTGACTGAAAAACCCGACTTTTAAATCCTGATGCTCTCAATCCCAAGTATTCAATTTTACTGGCT
>NZ_JADEXF010000396.1 GCF_015207245.1 Nostoc cf. edaphicum LEGE 07299 | reverse complement strand
ATGTACATCCTCGCACTTCCAAGCTGAGGTTTTTGCTATGGTAGAATTTTCACCAAGTTCAGATATTATTGGCGAAGGTTTTAGGCATGTCAACAGCCGCACAAGTTACCGATTCTAGTTTCAAGCAAGAAGTACTCGACAGCGATGTACCAGTTTTAGTTGACTTTTGGGCACCCTGGTGCGGACCATGCCGTATGGTAGCTCCTGTTGTCGATGAAATCTCCGAACAGTACAAAGGTCAAATAAAGGTCGTAAAAGTCAACACAGATGAAAATCCTAATGTTGCTAGTCAGTATGGCATCCGCAGCATTCCCACATTAATGATTTTTAAGGGTGGACAAAAAGTCGATATGGTGGTTGGCGCCGTGCCTAAAACTACATTAGCTTCCACTCTCGAAAAGCATCTTTGAAACTCAATCGGCAATAAAACTCTCTTGAGTTATCCATGTTGTTCTAACTTTAGGTTAATTTTTATAAACAAGTTTGAGAGGCGCGAATTTGTCGTCTATCAAACTTGTTTACATTTGTATACATTTTTCGATTCCGAATATTTTTACGAGTTTTCTAGCTCAAAAACAATTCCCTAATTCCCGTACTACCAATTTCCACTGCTAGCGCCGCCAACAGAAAACCCAAAAGTTGAGTCACAATGACTCCACCTTCTGCACCAATCCACTGGTCAATCAGATTTGCTAAACGCAAAATCAACCAAGTGATAAACATTGCCCCTAAGATACCCACCGCTACAGCAATATGCGGACTCTGAGATTTCGACATCAGCAACATCACCGTCGTCAAAGTCCCCGGCCCTGCAAGCAGGGGTAAAGCTAGTGGAGTAATTGCGACATCGCGTCCTTCTTCAATAATTGGCTGATCTAATTCTCCCCGCAGCATTTGCAAAGCAATTAAAAGTAACAATATTCCTCCTGCTACTCGCAAAGAGCCGATACTGATTTCCAAGTAATTTAAAATTATTTGCCCTGCAAAGGCAAATAGCAAAAGAACTGCGATCGCAATGATAATTGCTTTATCTATAACTTTGTTTCTTTGGCTTGGCATCATGCCCTTAGTCAAAACTAAAACAATCGGTATATTGCCTACAGCATCCGCCAAGACAAACACAGCGATAAATGTTTGAATGAGAATAGGAATATCCACAGTAGACAGCTTTTATCAAGGTTTGATCACAACCTAATCTTTATCTTGCTCAGTTTGCTAGAACCTAGAGGAAGATTAAAAGCAGCAATAAAACAAGTCTGTTAAAGAAAAGGAACCCTGATGGGTTTCTAATTAAGTTCCACAGATTTTGAAGTAGCGATATATTTTGATAATCTATCTTCCATAAATCAACTGTTCGTTGTTGAATCTATGAAGTCTTATTTAGCCGCCGCTATTCAATTGACCAGTGTGCCCGATCTACACAAAAATTTGGCACAGGCAGAAGAATTAATAGAGCTTGCCGTGCGTCAAGGAGCTGAATTGGTGGGTTTGCCAGAAAACTTTTCCTATATGGGAGAAGAAAAAGTGCGATTCGTTTAACCTAAATGAGTAGTAATACTCAGGGACGGTTAGCTGGTTCCATTAGCCAGACAACTGAATGACCTTGTAGGTGAAAAACCTACCACGCAGGTGCAGCGTTGAAAGCATCACCCCTACGGTAGCGACTAGCCATCAATCCGTAAAGCGGGGTGAAAAGATGGCTCTACTAGTAGCCTAATCTGGTATCCATCAAGCAAAAGTACCCATGAGTAAAGCAACAGATTGAAGACACGCTTGAATCGCCGTAACACCGTAACCAGCGAAATAGGCTGACTACGCTGGAGCCAAAAGACAAAGGATAAAAGAGTTGGCGAATTTTTTCTCGACCAATCTGCACTTCTAATAAACCCGGCGAACAGTGTCACTCTAAAGGTACATAAAATGGTCATTCGGAACGAAGTAACCTCTCGTATGCCCTCAAGGTGGTCGAATCCTTGAGTAGGTGCTAACCGTATGCAACGAGTAGGAGAGATTGAGAAAAAAGCAAAAGCCTTGGGTAATGCCAAGGATAGGCTGACGTTCTCACGGTGATTTGGAAGATAAAGTTTCCATTAGGAGTACAAATGTCCAATACGAGTTTAAAGACTACGGTGGAATGGCACAAAATTAACTGGCGAAAGCTAGAGCGTCGAGTATACAAGCTCCAAAAGAGAATTTATCGAGCCTCTCAACGTGGCGATGTAAAAACATTTCGCAGACTCCAAAAAACGTTGATGAAGTCTTGGTCAGCAAGAGCTTTATCGGTTCGTAGAGTTACCCAGGATAATAGAGGGAAAAAGACCGCAGGTGTGGATGGTATAAAAACGCTAACCCCAAAGCAGCGTCTTACCCTCATAACCGAACTAAAACTGGGAAACAAGGTTTGCCCAACCAGGCGAGTATGGATTCCCAAGCCTGGGACGGATGAGAAGCGACCTTTAGGAATACCTACAATGAAAGACCGAGCCTTGCAAGCACTTGTCAAACTGGCATTAGAGCCAGAATGGGAAGCGCGATTTGAACCTAACTCATACGGGTTCAGACCTGGACGCTCATGCCATGATGCAATCGAAGCAATATTCAACGCAATAAGGTATAAATCCAAATACGTATTAGATGCCGACATTGCCAAATGTTTCGACCGCATCGACCATGAAGCATTGCTCAAAAAACTAAATACATTCCCCACCATACGCCGACAAATTCGTGCATGGTTAAAAGCGGGGGTAATGGACAACAAGCAACTGTTTCCAACATCTGAGGGTACGCCACAGGGTGGGGTTATATCCCCACTATTAGCAAATATTGCCCTCCACGGTATGGAAGAACGAATCAAGAAATTCGCAGAAACTATCCCAACAAACTACTCCGGTAAAAAAAGAAAAAGGGAAAGTTTAAGCCTGATTCGTTACGCCGATGACTTCGTAATTCTCCACGAAGATATAACCGTTGTTCAAAGATGCAAAGAGATTATCTCTGAATGGTTGAAAGGCATGGGTCTAGAGTTAAAACCTAGTAAAACAAAACTTGCTCATACTTTAAAACAATATGAGAAAGAGAAACCAGGGTTTGACTTCCTGGGGTTTAATGTTCGACAGTTCCTTGTAGATAAACATCATACTGGGAAAAATACAGTCGGAAAACCACTAGGCTTTAAAACAATCATCACTCCAAGCAAGAGCAAACAGAAGATACATTACGACCAAATCGCTAGTGTTATAGAAAACCACAGGACAGCGCCACAAGAGGCACTAATTAAAAACCTGAACCCAATTATCTTGGGGTGGGCAAACTATTATGCGACCGTAATAAGTCATGATATTTTTTCAAAAATTGACCATCTTCTGTATCAAAAGCTTAGAGCTTGGTCAAAACGCCGCCACCCAAAAAAGGGATATAAGTGGGTTGTTAAAAAATATTGGCATACCATAGGTGGCGATAACTGGGTATTCGCAACCAAGCAAGAGAGTAAAAATCTACTGCGGTTACTAAAGCATAAAGCAATTCCAACAAACCTTTATGTAAAAGTTAAGGGCGAATCATCACCATACGATGGAAACCTAGTCTATTGGAGTTCAAGGATGGGGAAAAATCCAGAAATGCCAAAAAAAGTAGCATTACTTTTAAAAAAGCAAAAAGGGAAATGTCCTCACTGTAATATGTTTTTTCGTGAAAACGATGTGATGGAAGTTGACCATAGAATTCCAAAATCGCAAGGTGGAAAGAATTCATACGAAAACTGGCAGCTACTTCACAGACATTGCCATGACACAAAGACAGCCACCGATGGCAGTCCTGGCAACCAATCTGGCTGTAATAGTGCCAAGCCTAAGCCCACTAAAAGACTGGAAAAGTCTCAGGATAAATGGGTAATGAGGTACGCATGACAAAAAGCGCCAAACCACTGAGGAGCCGTGTGAATTGGAAACTTTCATGCACGGTTTTGAAGACCAGTGGAACTGGTGACGGTTCCACTGAGTTCTAATGATACCCTAGATATCGAAATTGATACTGAATCCGAAAGTTGAATTTTAGGTTTTTCTTTCCATGCTGCACTTTAAACATTCTTCAATAATTAATGCCACACCAGAAGTAGTTTGGAAATTTCATGAAAGGCCAGATATTTTGCAACTGTTGAATCCACCTTGGCAGCCAGTCCAAGTAGTTCGTCGTGAAGGAGGGCTGAACGTGGGCGCTATCACAGAATTTCGCCTATTTCTCGGCCCATTACCCTTAACTTGGTTAGCGCGTCATACTGAATGTGAAAAATATCGCCTGTTTACCGACGAACAGATATCTGGGCCTTTTGAATCTTGGATACATCGACATGAATTTGAACTGGAAAATGGTAAAACTAGGCTGACTGATGCTATTTCCTTTTCTATGCCTGGTGGAGGAACAGTTGAATTTGTCAGTGGTTGGTTAGTGCAAGTGCAACTAGAAGCTATGTTTCGCTATCGCCACTATGTAACTAAACGAGAATGTGAGTAACAATAGCAGAATGTGCTGGCAGCAAAAATTAATTATCCTGATTTTTCAACCCTTGCCGAGAAAATAAAAGAGCTGTTGCTTTACCAATACCTTCAGAAGCACCTGTAATCAATACCGTAGGAGCCATACTCTTATATATAAGTAGTAAATTTAAAATTATTTTGAGCAATAACATTCCAGAAACCTTCTAACTTTCGTTAGATTTTTTATCATATCCAAAATAGTTGTTTAACGATATTATAAATTTTCATTCGCAGCTGTTTTGTAAAAAAACTCTGCTATATAG
>NZ_JADEXF010000395.1 GCF_015207245.1 Nostoc cf. edaphicum LEGE 07299 | reverse complement strand
GGCCAGCACCAACTTATCTCAAGTTGCTAGAAGGTAATATTAATACTCTAACTCAGGGATTAGAGGAAAAATGAGCAAGTATGCAAGAATAAATCTAACTATTGAAAATAAGCTTGTAGTAACGAATTTAGTCCTATTTTGTTCTCTGGAAAACGTTACGTCTTTGGAAAGAAGGCTGAAACCGCTCACTACAAACTATTAATTAATTTTAGAGGTGATTTTTAATGAAATCCATTAGTATTGATGTCGAAAATTTGACAGTAGCTTACCACGGCAAAGTTGCTTTACATGGTGCTTCTTTGCAAATTCAAGCAGGTTCAATCAGTGGCTTGGTGGGGATGAATGGTAGTGGTAAATCAACCCTATTTAAAGCGATTATGGGTTTTTTGAAGCCAGTTACAGGACGAGTTTTGATTAATGGATTACCTATAAAAACTGTGCAAAAAAAAAGCTTGGTCGCTTATGTACCACAGTCAGAAGAGGTGGACTGGAATTTTCCAGTAAGTGTCCATGATGTGGTGATGATGGGACGCTACGGATACATGAATATACTACGAATTCCATCGGCGAACGATCAAAGAGTAGTGAGGGAGAGTTTGGAGAGGGTACAAATGTGGTCGATGCGCGATCGCCAAATTGGAGAACTCTCTGGTGGACAGAAGAAACGTGCTTTTCTCGCCCGTGCTTTAGCACAAAAGGGAAGAGTTTTACTATTAGATGAGCCTTTCACAGGGGTAGATATCAAAACAGAAAAAGCGATGATTGATTTATTGCTGGAATTGCGAGAAGAAGGCCATACAATTTTGATTTCTACCCATGACTTAGCTTCTATCACTACTTTCTGTGACCAAGTCGTACTCATTAATCGTACTATTTTAGCTTATGGTGATACATCAAAAGTCTTCACAGAAGAAAATCTCTCACGGACTTTTGGTGGTTCTCTGGGAGATTTATCTCTCAGCAAAAGTCAGATAATCCGTGGAAATAAAAGTGAATCGGATTAATGAATAATTGTTAATTGATATTGCTTGGATTGAAGTTATAAAAATATGAATACTCTCGCATTCTTAGACTGGTTCACTACACCCCTACAGCATGAATTCATGGTGAAGGCAATTTGTGTAAGTGCCTTAGTTGGGGTGGTCTGTTCTGTTTTATCTTGTTTTATGACCCTCAAAGGTTGGGCATTAATGGGAGATGCTGTTTCCCATGCGGTAATGCCTGGGGTAGTAATTGCTTATGTTTTAAATATCCCTTTTGCTGTAGGTGCTTTTGTCTTTGGAGTGGGTTCAGTTATTGCGATCGGTTATATCAAAGCGAAGACAAGGATTAAAGAAGATACTGTCATTGGACTTGTATTTACAGGATTTTTTGCTCTGGGTTTGGTACTAGTTTCCAAAACTCCTAGCAGCGTAGATTTGACACATATTTTGTTTGGCAATGTCTTGGGTATTTCTAATGAAGACATTATCCAAACGGTGATTATTAGTGGAATTACCTTAATAACAATAGCTATTTTACGCAAAGACTTGCTATTATTTTGTTTTGATCCCACTCATGCACGTTCCATTGGCTTGAATACAGGAGCGCTACACTATATTTTACTTTCATTACTCTCGTTAACAGCTGTCGCGGGACTCCAAACAGTGGGAATTATTCTGGTTGTAGCGATGTTAGTTACTCCAGGAGCAACAGCTTATTTATTAACAGACCGTTTCGACCACATGATACTAATTGCAATGGCATCGGGTGTATTTTCTAGTGTTATGGGGACTTACATCAGCTATCATATCGATGGTGCAACAGGGGGTTGCATAGTTGTGTTGCAAACCTTGTTGTTTGTCATAGCAATGATTTTTGCACCTAAACATGGGTTACTGGTAAGAGCAAAGAAGCAGGAAAACACTGACTGATTCAGTATGAAATACTCTTTGCTATTTACATAACCCCCCATTCCACAGGTGTGAGGGCGAAATAAGTGTCGTTTAAAATTGTGGTAATTGGTACTTCTTTAGGTGGATTATCAGCATTGAAAATTGTCCTGGGTAATTTACCAGCAGACTTCCCTGTACCAATCGCGATCGTGCAACACCGTCACAAAGAGTCTAACAACACACTCCAGGAGTTATTACAAGAATCCACCTTGTTGAAAATTCGAGAAGTTGAAGACAAGGACGAAATACTACCAGGACATATCTACATAGCTCCAGCAGATTATCACTTACTGGTTGAACCAGGTCACTTTGCTCTTTCGACTGATGAGCCTGTTTCTTATGCCAGACCATCTATTGATGTGCTATTTGAGTCGGCAGCTGATGTCTACACAGAGGAAGTTATTGGTGTAATATTGACAGGAGCAAACCAAGATGGTATGCAAGGTCTTAAGAAAATAAAAGTGCGGGGAGGAATTACTATTGTACAAGAACCCGCCACAGCTGAGAGCGACATTATGCCAGAGGCCGCAATTTCTGCTGTTGCAGTAGACTGGATTTTGACACTCTCAAACATTGCTTCCCAGATGGTCAAGCTTTGTCAATCATCACAGAAATAAACCGATGCAGATGGAATCGAAAGTAAACATCCTCCTAGTGGATGATAAACTAGAAAATTTGCTGGCACTAGAGGCAATCCTAGAAAAACTGGGGGAGAATCTCGTGAGAGCTACTTCTGGGGAAGAAGCTTTGAGGTGTCTGCTGCATCAAGATTTTGCGGTGATTTTGCTGGATGTGCAAATGCCAGGGATGGATGGCTTTGAAACTGCTACCTTAATTCGGAATCGGGGGCGATCGCGTCACACTCCAATTATCTTTCTTACCGCCTTTAGCACCAGCGACCAAATGCTGTTTAAAGGTTATGCCTTGGGTGCTGTTGATTATCTGCTCAAACCACTAGACCCCAATATTTTGACTTCTAAAGTCACAGTATTCGTAGAACTATTTAAGAAAACAGAAGCCATCAAGCAACAAACAGCGCAATTGGTAGCTGTGAATACTGAACTCAGGCAAAGTGAAGAACGATTCCGATCGCTAAGTACCTGCTCACCCGTTGGCATTTTTGAAACTGATACCGAAGGCGGCTGTAAATATACTAATCCCCGCTATCAAGCAATTTGTGGCTTGAAAGCCGCAGAGAGCTTAGAAAAAAAATGGCTAGAATCTGTTCATCCAGAAGATAAAGAACGAGCGATCGCTAGTTGGTCTGCTTACATTTGTGAAGGTCGAGAATACTCAGAAGAATTTCGCTTTCAAGCTGCTCATGGTAACATTCGTTGGGTTCAAGTTCGCTCGTCACCGATGCTTTCTAGTCAAGGGGACTTGTTGGGTTATGTAGGCACTCTTGAAGATATTACCGAACGCAAGCAAGCAGAAGAAGTCCGCGCTCAAGTGATTCGGGAACAAACGGCAAGACAGGAAGCAGAAGCCGCAAATAGGATGAAAGATGAGTTTCTGGCTGTTCTCTCCCACGAACTCCGCACGCCTCTAACCTCAATGCTCGGCTGGTCGAAAATCCTTCGCGCCAAGAAACTTGACGAAAAAGCCACTTCCCGCGCTTTGGAGGCGATCGAACGCAACGCCATATCTCAGATGCAACTAATTGAGGATATCTTGGACGTATCTCGGATTATTCGTGGTCAGTTGCGGTTAAACGTATCGGCAGTGAATCTGCTCACAGTGATGGAGGCGGCATTAGAGGCAGTTCGTCCCCTAGCAGAACCGAAAGATATTCAATTAAGTACTGTGCTGGATACTTCGATAGGGTCAGTCTATGGCGATCCAGCCCGTCTACAGCAAATTGTCTGGAACCTACTAACTAATGCAATAAAGTTTACCCCTAAAGGTGGCAGGGTAGAAGTCAGGCTGTCAAAGCATTTTGGATTGCCGATTTCAGACTTTGGTGTGAGCGCTACTTCCACAAGCCTCAGTACAACCCAGTCGAACAATTTTGGATTTGAATCTCATAGTGAAAATTTAGACTCTTCAAACACTGAAGAAAGCAATAATCTAAAATCCGTCTTGGAAAATTCTGATGGTCGAGAGCCGAGTCTTAAGCTTTCCGCAAAATCTCAAAATTCAAAATCTCAGTACGCCCAAATTCAAGTTATCGATACAGGCATTGGTATCAGTTCCGAGTTTTTACCCAAAGTATTTGAGCGTTTTCGGCAAGCAGACAGCACCACAACGCGATCGCACAATGGATTAGGACTAGGATTAGCGATCGTCCGTCATCTAGTAGAACTACACAAGGGGACAATTTTTGCCCAAAGTTTAGGCACTGGGCAAGGAGCAACCTTTACTGTAAGATTACCACTTTTACAAGACAATAGAGGAAATAGAGAAGCAACAGGAAAAATTTCCTCTTCTTTAGCATCTACCCCCCTTGCTGGATTAAGGGTTTTAGTTGTAGATGATGAAGCAGATACCCGTAACTTTCTCAGTTTTATGTTTGAGGAGTATGGGGCTTTTGCCACTGCGGTAGCATCGGTTGATGAAGCACTTTCAGTACTTGAACAAGCAAAACCAGATATCCTGATTAGC
The DNA here is from genome assembly GCF_015207245.1 of Nostoc cf. edaphicum LEGE 07299. Classification (GTDB taxonomy): domain Bacteria; phylum Cyanobacteriota; class Cyanobacteriia; order Cyanobacteriales; family Nostocaceae; genus Nostoc; species Nostoc edaphicum_B. Next base: position 266 of record NZ_JADEXF010000395.1, on the reverse strand, counting down.
GACATCGGTATGTCAGGGCAAGATGGTTATACATTGATTCGAAAACTCCGCTCTTTAGAACCAGAAAAAGGCGGACGCATCCCCGCGATCGCTTTAACAGCATACACGCGAGAGGAAGACCGCTTGAAAGCCCTTTCAGCAGGGTTTCAGCAGCATTTATCTAAGCCAATTGACCCCAATAAGTTGATTTCTGCGGTTGCCAATATATTAGAACTGCCTATTGAAGTTCCAGTGAGTTGATTTGGAATTGGGAAGGGGAAGTAGGG